>JAUVTO010000098.1 GCA_030601485.1 Desulfobacterales bacterium
AAATAAAAATTCATGGGGTTGAGGTACAGACGGAACTTGCTGATCTTGCGACTCTCCATATAGTAGAACACAGCATGGAGGTTCGTCTTACCATTCATTGCAAGGGCTTAAACAAACTGTAACAGGAAATGACTTGCGGACCGGTGGATCTGGTAATTACGAACCCTCCGTACAGAAAACTCGAGTCGGGTAGGTTAACCCCGGATCCGCAGCGTGCAGTTGCAAAACCCGAAATAAAGACACCCCTTTTCCATGTGGTTGAAACGGCACGTCGTATGTTACGAACATCAGGTCGGTTTGTAATAGTGTATCCGGCTGAACGCATGGCTGATATTCTCATACAAATGCGGTCTGCCGGAATAGAACCCAAATATATTCGAATGATCCATCCTTCCCTGGAAATGAAGGCAAAGCTGATTCTTGTGGAAGGAAAAAAAGGTGGCCGTCATGGGTTAAAGATTGGTCCACCGCTTATAATCTACCGTAAAAAAAGCGTATATTCAGATGAGGTTCAGGCCATGTTTATGCCTTAGAACAGTCGTAACCGTTCACAGGTTCAGGGTTCAAAGGTTCAGAGGTTCCTGAACCCGGAACGCTGAACGCTGAACGCTGAACGCTGATCTAATAATCAATAATCAATTGTTAATTATTAATTATTAACCGTTGTTTATTAACTATTATTTCCTGAACCCTGAACCTTGAACCCTGAACGGTTACAAACAGTCTTATCAGTCTAGTTTGTTTAATACCTGGCCGGTTATTACCTTTGGAAAAAAATAGGTTGCTTTTCGCGGCATAATAAGGCCGGCTTCTGCAATCTTGCGAACTTGCTGAATTTTTGTAGGATTCAGAATAAAGGTAATGTCGTGCCGGCCGGCGGCAACTGCATCGATGGCATCCTCTGCAATGCTTGAATAGGCGATCAGCTTTTCATTATCGTGTCGGGACTGATCAAAGCCAAGAATCTCCATAAAAATAAGCCGGGACAACACCGTTACATCAATATTTCTGATCACTTCCGGCAATTCATCGGTGAACATCTGATCCATAACCCCTGGCTTTAGTGTCAGAAGATAAAGTTCCCTCTGATCTTTCATAAAGACCCCTATACAATTTTTGGAATTATTTGATGTAAGAATCGATATAAATTGGTCCCTTGCTTCTGCCCGCTGACCGTCTTTGTATGGGATTGTTATGATATCAAAATAAGGCCTTGCCTTTTTGATAAGCGACGCTCTTGCAGCTGCCGAGACCTCATTCAGCATACGGTGCGCCGGAAGAATAATAAGTCCCGGATCTTCCATACTGCAAAGGTACATCATTACATGGTTGGCCGGATGATCACCATTGAAATCAGGACGTTCAACCGACAACCAGTCCCGGTAGTTAAGAGCTGTTTCGTACCGATGATGTCCGTCAGCAATATAAATGATTTTATCCTTCAAGGCATCAGAAACATACCGGTGAACAGCCTTATCGGTGATGCGCCACAGCATGTGTTTCTGCCCGTTGTTGTCGGTAAAAATATTGTCGGCTGTTTTGTTGAAAGTGGCATTTTTTAATTCATCGAGAACACGGTTTTCATTGTCTGAATACAAAGAAAATATCGAACTGAAATTGGCATGACATGCTTTCATCAGCTCAAGCCTTTCCGATTTCACGTTGGGAAAGGTCTTCTCATGGGGGAGAACAACACCTTTTTCAAAAGGTTCAAGGCCCACCAGAGCAATCAGACCGTAACGTGTAACTTCCCTGTTTTCAAAGGGGAATTCCATGGCGGTCAGATAAAACGCCGGTGTTTTGTCAAGTTCCATGATATGCCCTGAAAGCCACTTATTAAAACAGTCTGCTGATCTTGTATATCGGTTGTTTGTGCTTGTGTCGCTTTCGTGTGTCTTGCCGAGTGTCAGCCGGATAATGTTATGGGGATGGCTTTCATGATATTCAAACTGTTCCTGGTCTGAAATAATATCAAAAGGGGGGGCCACAACATCTGCCATATTATCGATTTTACGAGGATTATAGAGGATTCCCCTGAAAGGGATGATTTCTGCCATGGTTATAAATTCCTTTTTATTAATTTTTGAAATGCGGGGAACTGATACTATAAATAAAAGTGTTGTTCAAGTGATAAAATTAAATTATTCGTAAAATGCTTATGGCAAATCGGCTTCAAATAAAACAAGATTATTGACATGGTCTATTAAAAAATTATACTGAATCTATCTGTATTTTAACGAGTGAAGATATGGAGAGGTGGCCGAGCGGCTTAAGGCCCCGCTCTCGAAAAGCGGTATCCTGTCAAAAACGGGATCGTGGGTTCGAATCCCACCCTCTCCGCCATAAGATTAACTATTACCCAAAGATTTTCGGAGAGATGTCCGAGCTGGCCGAAGGAGCACGACTGGAAATCGTGTGTGCTGTCAAAAGCGGCACCGAGGGTTCGAATCCCTCTCTCTCCGCCACAAAAAGCTTAGTGACTTCGCCCTAAGTGGAATGTTGGAATGCTGGAATAATGGAACAATGTGTTTTGGGATTATTAAGAGACAGTTTAATGGCAAAATCATATTGACAAAAAATGTATAATACCCTTTAAAAAAACAACCCCGCTAAAGGCGGGATTTTCGACATTCCAATATTCCACCATTCCATTATTCCCTGCCCGCAGGAGGCAGGCATGTCCGAGTTAAAAATTTAAGTCTAAATATTTATTTACTTTCAATAGATTATATAACTTATGTCCTATCTTGTACTTGCACGCAAGTATCGTCCCCAAACCTTTGACCAGGTCATAAAACAGGACCATGTGACACGGACGTTAACCAATGCTATTTCGGCCGGTCGCGTGGTCCACGCAATCCTGTTTTCAGGACCCAGAGGCACCGGAAAAACCACGGTTGCCCGCATATTGGCAAAGGCTATGAACTGTAAGGACGGCCCTGTACCGATTCCATGCAATGAGTGTAGATCATGCAGAGAGATTACTGCAGGAAGTGCCGTGGATGTATTTGAAATTGACGGCGCCTCAAACAACAGTGTCGATCAGATCAGGGAACTGCGTGAAAATGTCAAGTACATGCCTGCTCACAGCCTTTACAAGATATATATTATTGATGAAGTTCACATGCTCAGCATCGCCGCTTTTAACGCGCTGTTAAAGACCCTTGAAGAACCTCCGCCCCATGTAATGTTCGTTTTTGCCACTACGGAACCTCGTAAGATTCCCATAACGATCCTTTCCAGATGCCAGCGACATGATTTCAGACGGATAGATGTTGAGTCGATTTCCACACATATGGAAACGTTGTGTGCCAAAGAAGGTGTTGAAATTGCCGTTGATAGCCTTGAGTTAATTGCTCGCGAAGCTGGCGGAAGCATGAGAGACGGCTTGAGCCTTCTTGATCATGTGATGTCTTGCTCCCAAGGAGCGATTACCCATAAACAGGTTTTGGATATACTGGGCGTTATAGACAGAGAAATTATTTTTAATCTATCCGCAGCTATTTTACGCGGACAAATCCCGGAAGTTCTCGATATTTTGGATGGAATATACAGCGCCGGTCATGATATGAAAAAGCTGTACGCGGATCTGATGGAACACTTCAGGAATTTATTGATCGTCAAGATGGTGAAAAAAATAGACAGGCTGGTGGATATCCCGTCACATGAAATAGACCTGATGTGTGACCAGGTGGAAGAAGTTTCCAGGACCTTTTTGAGCCAGATTTTAGATCTGCTCTTTAAAGAGGAAGTTCCCATATTAAATTCAACACAGCCGAGGCTGGCCATTGAAATGGTTTTTATAAGGATGTTTCAAATGCAACCGGCCTTGCCGATTGATATTCTCATAGAAAAGCTTGATAATCTGAGAAAAGACATTTATGGAACCCGGACAGATTTTCGTGATACTGAAAGCAAGCCCGTGTTTAATGATAAACAAGAAGGTCCCATAGAAACATCGCGTGAAGTACCGGGTACTGCAGAATCCATAGAGCCTTTTACTTCAGCGCCTCTTGATCCGAATGAAAATATTGACAGGGTCTGGGAAAGACTTTTAGCAACTTTTTCAGAAAAATATCCTTCCCTGGCGGCAAATCTAAAAAATTCGACTATAAAAAGCCTGTCCGGTCACCGTCTGGAAATCGAAGTAAACGGAAACGATTTTAACATAAATATGGTCCGGCGAAATAAAAACAGCGCCATTATAAAAAAAGTATGCAGCGACTTTTTCGGCAAAGACATGGAAGTAATTATCGCTGCCCAAAAAATACAAAACCTTGAAAATCAGGCCAAAAAAGATCACACAGAACGTTTAAAACAGGAGGCGTTGCGCCACCCTCTTGTTACAGATACTATTGATATTTTCAACGGCAATATAGTTGACGTTAAGATTTTATAGGAGGTGTTTAAATGAAAGGCATGGGAAAGATGATGAAACAGGCCCAGCAACTTCAATCCAAAATGTTACAACTACAGGAAGAAATGGCGGACAAAACCGTTGAAACAAGTTCCGGTGGGGGTATGGTAAAAGTTGTCGCCAACGGTCGGCAACAGGTATTATCCATTCAGATAGAAAAGGAAGTTGTTGATCCTGATGATGTGGAAATGCTTCAAGATCTTATACTTGCAGCGGTAAATGACGCGTTAATAAAATCACAGGAAATGGCCACTCAAGAAATGAGCAAACTCACCGGAGGTCTCAATATACCGGGATTGATGTAGGCTTCTATGCACTTGGAAGATAAACAACGATGAACTACTATCCACCATCTATTCTGAAATTGATCAAAAGCCTTTCCAAGCTTCCGGGGATAGGAGAAAAGACTGCCGAGAGGCTTGCTATGCATATACTCCGAGCACCGCGCAGGGAGGCAGAACAGCTTTCAAGGAGTATTGTTGAGGTAAAAGATAACATAAGATTATGTTCTATCTGTTTTGGGCTAAGCGACACCGATATTTGCAATATCTGTAGTGACCGAACAAGAACCTCCTCAATTTTATGTGTGGTGGAACAGCCTGCCGATATGGTAGCCATTGAAAAATCAGGGGCTTTTACCGGATTGTATCATATCCTTGAAGGCGTTCTGTCTCCCATGGACGGTATCGGACCCGATGACATCAGAATCAAGGAACTTATCTCAAGGATAGCTCAAGGGGAAATCAAAGAGGTTGTACTTGCCACAAGTACAAATTTAGAAGGTGAAGCCACTGCAGCCTATATTGCGGAACGTATAGAGAATTACCCGATCAAAGTGACGCGAATCGCATCCGGCGTTCCGATTGGAGGCGATTTAAAATATGTGGACCAGGTTACCCTGAAAAAGGCTATGGAGGCCAGGCATGCCGTATAAGGATGTAACACCGTCAGATATTTTCAAATGCCTGCAATGTGGTGAGTGTTGCAAGGGGTATGGGGGTACATTTGTAACCGAGAAAGAAATAAATGCCATCGTGGATTATCTTAATATCGATCCTGAGCGTTTTGTTGATAATTACTGCCAGGTGTCTGGGGGAAAACCGGTTCTGGCACAGAGCGGTAATGCTTATTGCGTATTCTGGGACGGACTATGCATGATTCATCCGGTCAAACCCCGCATGTGCAGAGAGTGGCCTTTTATAAAAAGCGTACTGGTTGATATAAACAACTGGCACATCATGGCTGCACTGTGTCCGGGCATTCGAACGGATTTCCCTGACAGCGTTATTAAGGAATGTGTCCGCAAAGAACTTACAAAGAATCTATAAAAGCTTCCAGTTCTTTACATCTGATAGTTTGTAAACATTATTACCCGCCCGGTCCGAAATTATCCTGCGGAGAACATTCCTTGTTTCAAGATCTTTCAAACCTTCAAGTAACGAGGCTCGGGCACTGTTCCACATTTCAGAAAGTTTCTTGGTCGAGATCGTCGTGTCAGTGTCTGCAAGGCTGCAGCACATCAAATATACTGAAACCGTCTCCACCGAAAGTCCCCGTTCAAAAATCTTCTGGTTCATGGCCGGAGTTTTATTTTGTGAATTCATTTATGCACCTTGATTTTGGTCAGTTGTCATTTATCGTTTGCCATGGAAAGTAAATAAATATAAGCATATATAAAAAAAGTCAAATTATCACACCCAGAGAAGGTGACTTGTTCCATGACAAGCTATAACAATAAAAAATTAAGAAAAAGAAAAATATGATTGGAATATTCGATTCAGGAATAGGGGGACTTACCGTTGTCCGGTCACTTATGAAGCAACTCCCCGATTATGACATTATCTATTTTGGCGATACTGCTCGTACGCCATACGGAAGCAAGAGCCCCGAAACCGTGGTCGGATATGCTCTCGAAAATACCGAGTTCCTTTTAAAGCAAGGTGCAAAAATTATTGTGATGGCCTGCAATACCGCTTCAAGTGTGGCTTCTGATCGTGTGGCTGAAAACTTTGATATTCCTATATTCGAAGTTATATCTCCGGCATCAGTAAAAGCAGTGGAAAGTTCCAGAAATTTAATCATCGGGATTATCGGAACGCGGGCAACGGTAAAAAGCGGCATTTATGAAAAGAAAATCAAGGCAATGAAACCTAAGGCAAAGGTCTATTCAACAGCCTGCCCGCTTCTGGTTCCTTTGGTG
>JAUVTO010000228.1 GCA_030601485.1 Desulfobacterales bacterium
GAATATTTAAGCAATTCTACCTGTCGAGAGCCTCCCTTCGAGAGCCTCAGGATCAAACGACAGGATCTATTGACCGGGTCGAACGATCGATTTTAATAGAAAAGACAGAGCGAAGCGATACCACAAATCTTCAATCTTCAATCGTCAATATTCAATTCCGGCTTGTCCGGGTAAACTCTTTCGGGGTAAACCGGGAAACTGAACACATGCATCGGATTTAAGTTTTCCATCAGAAATCCCGATAATTAAGTATGACAATAATCCATGGGAGGGTTAATGTTAGAGGTAAATTCGATGATAATACCCTGTGAATCATGTTATTCCATGTTCAAATTAGACAAAAGCCTTGTAAAACACACCGGATCATTGGTCAAGTGTTCGAAATGCCAAAAAGTCTTCAGAGTCTATCCACCAAAACCGATTGATCCAAGATATTGCCCAAGGGTCAGGACAAGAAATTTGATTTCTTATTCGGTATTTAATAAATCCGGCAAATTGATCTCACATGGCTTGGGTATAGCATTGGACATTAGTGAGGGTGGACTATTACTTGAAACACCAGATTATATTAAATCAGATTTACTTAAATTAGCAGCCACTGATAATAAGAAAAATCTCATAGAAGTGGAAGGCAAAATAATACGTACCAAAAAAGCATCCACTGGAATGTATCTGTCCGGGATAAGATTTATCGGTGTCGATGAGCGAGTGACAAAATTTATAGCCACCTTAATTAAAGAATACAATTTTCGAGGGAAAAATCTGTTTTTTACTGTAAAGCAAAAAAATCACACGTTGAATTGACAATCTATTTGACCACACATCCACACCATACGCACTCAATATAAAAAATCCATAATCTCCCGCTTAGTTTCATCCTCAAATCTGAATCGATAGATCCATTCAGAGCATCATACTTCGTTCACAGGAACCGGCCCTGCTAAAGATTCCATTGAAATTGCCGATAAATAATTTATGGACAAAACAAAACGAATTAAAAGGGGAGAGTAGACTCATGAATCACAATTTAGCAAGAAGATTGTTTATCTGGTTAGCAGCTGGCTTTTTCGTCATTTCGGCTATTTTCACAATCGGTTGTGCCGGTAGCAGAATCAAAGTTGAATATGAAAAAGACGACAATTCCGGATATTCGGAGGCCGATCATAAATATAAGCACAAGAAGGGTGGGCCTCCTCCTCATGCGCCCGCACACGGGTATAGGGCCAAACACCATTACCGGTATTATCCATCCTGTTCGGTCTATTATGATAGCGGTCGGAAACTCTATTTCTATTTGGAAGGTGACAATTGGGAGATTGGCGCATCATTGCCGAGCAGCATACGTGTAAGATTGGGTGATTACGTTAGCATGGAATTGGACACGGACAGGCCTTACACTTACCATGAAGATCACGTAAAGAGGTACCCGCCGGGGAAAATGAAGAAAAAGAATAAAAAGAAATACAAATGGGGCTAAGTATTAAAGCAGGGTCAGTGGTGGCCCTGCTTTTTCTTTTTACAGGCATATTCCGAAACAGGTTTTTGACATAAGGGGCATATTTTACCGATTTCAGCTGAATAAACTAAACGAGTGTTATCCGTCATTAATCCTATCCTTCAACTTCCCGGAGCACCTGAATGTCACAACCCGCCTTGGTGCCAGCATCATATCCTCGCCGGTCGCAGGATTCCTGCCTTTGCGCGCTCTTTTTTCCTTGACACAGAACTTGCCGAATCCGCTGATCAGGACATCCTGACCGGATACGAGGGTTGATTTTATGATTTCCAGGATAGTTTCAACGGTTTCGGTGGATTTTTTCTTGGAGAATCCGTTTTGTTCTGCGATGGTGTCTACTAAGTGGCATTTTGTTAGGGTCATGAAGGGGACTCCGTTAAGTTGAACGTGATGGTTCTCGTTACGGGTGCGCCAATTGTCGGGTCAAGTTAACGTTTATGATATGTTTTTGTCAAGGAGATCTGATAGTTCCTCGAATTTATATGGATGTCTGTACGGATAACCCCTGATCCGGACAAGACTGCAAGATTGAATATTGACCATAGAGGAAAAAGATAAAGGCGGATAAGGTTGAACCGCCCCTTGGCGGGGGCTTCCCTGCATGTCGTTATTTTCCCTGGTGCCGCAAATACAAATTAAGCTCGCTCTGTCCAGCAGAATTCCAGTAGGCCCCCAGTCTTTTATAAGCTACAGTTCCTTTATCCGCTTTCCAACAGAAAGATATAGACATTATGACAAGGCGCAGTTTTCGGTTGCAAATCTACGTCAATGTTATATTCCTTTTTATGAGATAATAAAAGAGACTCATATCGGAATAAGGGATATGATTTCAGCTTTATTGTCAGCACACTAACGACCAATAAAAACAAGGAGCCCCAACATGCTGCTGCACCCTAAAAATGAAACCTTTGAACACCTCGATCCCCGATCCCGGGAGATCATGCTGAAGACCGTCGCGTTTTTCGAAAACAAAGGCAAGGAAAAGCTCAAGCACGACGATCATGAGCGGGTCTGGTACGCGGATTTCCTGGAGTTTTTAAAAGAGGAAAAAGTGTTCGCGACCCTGCTCACCCCCACCCCGTACGGTGACGGCGACAAACGGTGGGACACTTATAGGAATTGCACTTTTAATGAAATTCTGGGCTTTTACGGCCTCCAGTACTGGTACACCTGGCAGGTCACCATCCTCGGC
>JAUVTO010000008.1 GCA_030601485.1 Desulfobacterales bacterium
TCCGATTTAGACGGTTTCGTAAAAAGTTCAAATTCAAGGCGTGCAAATTTTGTAATCATGAGGCGTACTTTTCGTACGTTGAATGATTACGAAATGCAGCACAACGCAGAAGTTGGACTTTTTACGAGACCGTCAATTTTAGTCTGATTAAGCCTCGACTCTTCATCTTGCTCTTTTCGCTCGTTCCACGATCAACTCAAAAATTTAAAACTAAGGATAAGTGATGAAGAAATACATATATAATGGAATACTTATTCTAGTTGGAATTATCATCGCATTTCCTCTGTTCAGTATGGGGTATTACACAATGGTACGGACGTCGACACCCCAATTCTGCGCATCCTGTCACGAAATCGAGTTCGCTTACAATACCTGGAAGACCTCAACTCATGTAAACAATGAACAGGGATTTGTAGCGGATTGCATGGACTGCCATCTACCGGCACCTCACGACACCGTCGAATTTTTTTATGCGAAAACGGCTCATGGAATAAAAGATATCTTTGTTCATTTCACACAAGACATGACCCGATACGACCACGAGTTGCAGCGCCAAAAGGCGTATTCTTCTTTTAAAAACGACCAATGTCAAAAATGTCATCGTAACATTCTTTTCATGCCCGACAAAAGAGGAGCAATGCTGGCACACCGGTCAGTGGTTTATGCAAGACCGGGTTATGAAAAAAGATGCGTGGACTGTCACAGGAATCTGGTGCATAATGCCAGAGAATATTATGCCTATAAACAATATGAAATCAGTTACAGAGGCTTAGGGTTATAAAAACGGTAAAAGTTAAGAGAAAGGAGGGGAGCCAATGATTCAAAAACCAAGGTTTTGGGCATTACCGGTGATTTTGATTATTACCGGAGTATTGGCTGCTGTCGGAGTTGCCCAGAATGTTGCAAAAGAGAAAGAATTTCGAATCGAGCGCAGTATGCCCAAAGAGGCCATCGCCTGCATCGAGTGTCACAAGCGAGAGCATCCCGGGCTTTTTGCCGACTGGGCCAATAGTCGGCATGCCAGCGCCAACATTACCTGCTATGACTGTCATAAAGCCGAAGCATTTGATCCGGACGTAAGTCAGGAGCATTACAAGCAGTACCAACGATCCGATCAGCCTTACGGAACCACTGAATACAAGATTCCGGTTGCTGCTGTTGTCACACCCAAAGATTGTTCGCGGTGCCATCCTGATGAAGCCAAGCAATACAGTCAAAGTAAACATGCCAATACAATGGAAATCATATGGAAAATTGACCCCTGGCTGAATAAGGGAATGAATAGCGACATGGAACGTGCCACAGGCTGTTACCATTGTCATGGTACTGTATTGAAAATGAAGGACGGCACGCTTGATCCTGAGACTTGGCCCAACGTCGGAGTGGGTAGAATCAATTTGGACGGCAGCAAGGGAAGCTGCACCAGTTGCCACACCCGCCATATGTTCTCGGTCATGGAAGCCAGGAAACCCGAAGCGTGCGGTCAATGCCATTTGGGTCCGGACCATCCGCAGATCGAAATCTACATGGAGTCAAAACATGGCGATATTTACACCGCACATGGTGACGATTACAATTGGACTGCCGCCCCCGGCACCTGGTCGCCGGGCGTGGATTTTCGCGGCCCTACGTGTGCGTCCTGTCATATGTCCGGAGCTGGGACAACCTTAACCACACACGATCTTACGGAACGTTTATCCTGGGAGCTCCAGGCACCGCTGACCATCCGGCCTTCAGAGTTCAAGCCGTTTCCGGCCAAGACCAACTGGCAGACGGAGCGCGATAAGATGAAGGTCGTCTGCACTCAGTGTCATGGGAAAACCTGGGTTGACAATCATTATGTCAAGCTTGATAAAGTCGTAGCAGAATATAATGACGTTTATTTTAAACCGGCCAAAGCAATGTTGAATCAGCTATACGATAAAGGCTTGCTGGACAAAACCAAATTTTTCGATGAAAGACTTGAAGTCGAATATTATGAACTCTGGCATCATGAAGGGAGGAGAGCCCGCATGGGTGCGGCCATGATGGCGCCGGATTATACCTGGTGGCACGGTTTCTATGAATGCAAGAAACGGTATAATAACTATATGGAAGAGGCTCGGGATCTGATCAAGCATAATAAAAAAGCATATCGGGCAACAGACTATCCCAATGCCACCGGAAATACCTCCAAACCAAAAGAAGTATTCCCCACAGGCCAATAAACTGCTTTTCAATGATTAGGAGCTCCGCTTCAAATCATTTGGGGCGGAGTTCTGCAGTTATAAAACTCTTCCTAAATCGGACTTTTTACGAATTCATCATTATATAACATCGGAAGTTTTTTATGCTACGTGTATTTCAAACCGATCTTCTAAATACAGACAATTTTATCATTACCCTTGAGCTGGTTCCCGGAAAAAAATCGATCGGCAGATCCGTTGACGCGGTTATGGGGATTGCCAGAGATTCGTTTTCCGACGGAAGAATTTCAGCAGTTTCAATAACAGATAATCCCGGAGGGAATCCTTCACTGAGTCCGGATGTTATCGGATACGAGATTTTTAAAATAGGAATGGACGTTATTGTGCACTTTGCCTGTCGGGACCTCAATCGGGTCGGTATGGAAAGCCGGGCATTACAACTTGCCATGATGGGTATGAAAAATCTGATGGCCCTTACAGGAGATTACACCGGTAAGGGATTCGGTGGTCAAGGGGCACCGGTATTCGATCTGGATTCCGTCAATTTGCTCATGATGTTGAAGCAGCTCAGTCAAAGAATTAACGAATCCGGTGATCCTGACGAATTTTTTTCGGGATGCGCGGTTTCACCATTTAAATACACCGAAGCCGAATGCTTTGCCCAATATGCCAAGCTTTGCCGAAAAATTGCCGCGGGTGCACAATTCGTAATCACTCAATTGGGATATGACGCATATAAATTTGCCGAATTGATCAGCATTTTAAAATTGGCCGGAATAGATATTCCCGTGTTCGGTTCCACTTATGTTCTGACTCCCAGAGCCGCAAGGATAATGAATCAAGGAGCAGTGCCGGGCGCAGTAGTTACCGATAAGCTGCTGAAACAGGTTGAAGTTGAATGGAGTAATCCGAAGCAGGGACGTAACATGGCTGTTGAACGGACAGCAAAGCTGGGCGCCATACTCAAAGGATTGGGCTATCGAGGGATGCACATTGGCGGTATCCATCATAATTTTAACGTGGCGGGTCGTATTCTGAATCGTATGCAGGAAATTGAACATGGCTGGAAAGAATTTCTGGCCGAGTTCGACTTTCCAGTTTACGGCGGGTTTTACGCCTTTCCAAAGGACGACATACGTAATTTGCCGATACCGGAGTTCGGGAAAAAACCGCCTCTATTGGGGGTTTGCGAAAAAATAAATTTTCAAATGCTTAAATCCCTGCATAGGGAATTTTTTTCTTTTGAATCCAAAGCTGCTCCATTTTTCAGCAAGTTGTGTGGCTGGATCGATGGTCGTCCGGGCGCCAAACAAATGGTCCACCAGTTTGAGAGTTTCATAAAGAAGCTTCTACTGGGGTGTCAGCAATGCGGAGATTGCGGAATTCAACATGTGGCCTTTCTTTGTCCGGAATCTCAATGTCCGAAGCATACAAGAAATGGAGCCTGCGGCGGCAGCAGAGACGGTAGATGTGAGATTTTCCCTGAACGACACTGTGTCTGGGTCAGAGCTTACAGGCGGTTGGCATTTTCAGGAGAGAGTGAACAGATGATTGTCGGATGTGTACCGCCAAGGATGTGGGAACTTAACAATACTCCGTCTTGGCTTAACTTTCATTTAAAGCGTGATCATCAAAGTCTGTCGACAGGTCTATCGAAATTTTGTGAATCTGTAGAATGCAGCTTGGCAAGAGGTTTTTCCGGTCAAAGCCAAGGGACCGGGGAATCGTGAAATTGGGCTGCAACCTTTACGAAAACCCATTAAAAAGACCTGCCATATCACAGGCATGGTAACGTACATCTGTGAAAAGTTCACGTAGGGAGTGCGGTAACCCGGCACGCTCTGTACGATGTTCCGGATCACCGGTATGCATATTGGCCTCGTTATTTCATAACGCTAAATGGATACTTTCTTTTCGGGAAACAGACTGAGTATATCTTTTTCTGATGCCTTACAGATCCCCCGTTCCGTTATGAAACCGGTAACCAGTCTTGCCGGTGTGACATCAAAAGCAAAATTGGCGGCCGGGCTTTCTTTGGGAGGAATTAAAACGCTTCTGATCATCCCCCGGTCCAGTCCCCGGACATACCTTATTTCATCCGGATCTCGCTCTTCTATGGGGATCTCTTTTATTCCATCTTTAATCTCCCAGTCGAAAGTGCTCGATGGCATGGCAACATAGAAAGGTATGTTGTTATCCCTGGCTGCAAGGGCCTTGAGATAGGTCCCGATTTTATTGGCAACATCTCCGGTGAATGTTGTTCTGTCCGTACCGACGATGACCATGTCAACCAGGCCGTGCTGCATGAGATGGCCGCCGGCATTGTCTGTTATGACTGTGTGTTTGACACCATGTTTGCCAAGTTCCCATGCCGTCAGCCGTGCACCCTGGTTGAGGGGTCTGGTTTCGTCAACCCATACATGTATATCTATTCTGTTATTAAATGCGGCATAAATCGGCGCCGTAGCTGTGCCATGCTCGATGCAGGCCAGCCATCCGGCGTTACAATGGGTAAGCAGATTAACGGTATGGCCTTGTTTTTTGCGGCTGATTTCATGAATCAGGCTTAGTCCGTGTTCACCGATTTTTCGGCAGTTTTCAGCTTCTGCCTCGGCAATTTTTTGGGCTTCCTTACGGGCCATACTAATCTTTTCTGAAGCGTTGTCTGTTTTTAACACTTCAGATAAAACTTTATCCACAGCCCAGGCGAGATTAACAGCCGTGGGCCTGGCCGCTTTTAACCGTGTGCATTCTTCTGCCAGGTAATCATCCCCAACGGTATTAACCGGCGAATTCAAAACGGCAAGATATACGCCATATGCAGCCGTCACCCCTATTAAGGGCGCTCCTCTTACATACATCTCCTTGATGGCCGTGATAACATCATCAACGGTTTTAAGATCCGCAATTACGAATTCATGGGGAAGATGTCTCTGGTCGATAATTTTTACAACATTTAAATCCGATTCGAGCCAAATGGGCCGGAGATCTTTGCCGTCTATTTTCATAATCACAAACCTTATTAACGAATAACAAATAACACCTAATTGAGTTTTGACTCGATTAGGGTTATATATTACAAAGGATGAAAAATCCAGGCTAATAACTGTAGAAGGGGAAAATTTAGAATTCTGTCCAAACATAATTATTCTTTTACGTATAGTTTTTATACTTCAGGCACTTCCATGATTGTTTTTTGCATGCTATTTTTCTAAATTAAGAAGCACCTGATGATGACCAATGGCGAGGGCTAAATAATAGGCACAAAAGGAGGATCAAAATATGGACTTCAAGGTGATGCTAACAACTTTTGGGATGATATTTCTTGCAGAATTGGGCGATAAAACTCAACTGGCGACTCTTGCTTTTGCTGTTGAAAGCAAATCAAGGGTTGCCGTATTTATCGGTTCTGCGAGTGCGCTTATTTTGACCTCCTTGCTCGCAGTTGTCTTTGGATCTGCCGTAAGCAGACTGATTCCTACAAACTATATTAAAATAGGCGCCGGATCTTTATTCATCCTGCTCGGTTTATGGATGTTAGTATTTCAAGGAGCAAAATAAAAACCTAAATCCTGATTAGTTTTAGAGGGTTGTGAGCAAGCTGCTTGTTTGCCGCATTCAATCTGTCTTCATTCGATATCACCGCCACCGCTTGTTTTTCGTTGCTGTTATCGAAATATTTTTGGGCGACGTCTATGACCTGATTACGGGTCAGCGTAAGAAGTTTTTGCTTGAATTGTTTACGGGTATCGTCCGACAACAGAACGATTTTCCTGAAAAAGGCCTTTCTGGCCGCGGTCCCCGGTGGGTCAGGTTTGTCAATATCAGAGCATGCCTGGAGGATTGCCTCTTTGATGTCTTCATCGCCGTAGCTGCCGGATCTAATAAAATCCCGAGCATTATCGTATGTTTTTAGAGTAGAAACGATATGCGGATCCCTGTAAGAAGCGAAGCAAAACAGTCCGTTTTCAGTATTGTACACGGCAAATCCCCCATATGCCCCTCCTTTTTCCCGAATCTCGCGATGCAGATACAATGATCTAAGTATTTTGCTTATCACGGATAAGGCCGGTGCATCTTCATGTCCCAGGCGCACGGTCTCAAAAGTCTTGGCCACAAATGAAACGGATGACGATGTGCTCCACCCTTCCCTGGGGATTTGATCATCACAATCGATTTCCGGCGGCACAAATCCATGTCCTGTCTTTAATAATTCCGGCCCGAGTTCAAGTCCGTTTTGTATCGATACCGTGGCTGAAGAAGCTGCTGAAATCGATTGTTCTTCACCAATCAGCGCCATTTTAAGGTTGTTACGTGTAAAAAGTGTTTTGCTGATAATGAAAAGTTTTTCAGAGACGGATTTCAGTTTTTCGTCTGTAAGGTCGTCGGTTATCGCCTTTATGGTTTGAAGCTGTTGAATCCCGTGCCAGGCTTCGTTCAGTGCACTTGCTGAAGAAAAATTTCTTGAAGCCATGGACATCGCTAACCGGTGGCCGTTTTGCACAATCATCGATTCCAGGCCTGCACGGTACTCCAGAAAAAGGCTTCTTAAACGAACCAGATCTGAGAAATCGAATTTGTACAAAAGTTCTTCAATGATGTCAAACAGTTGATCCTGATTTCGAACCAGGCACTTTCCGTTAATAGCGACAAGGGGTATGCAGGCTCCTGCATTGTCAAAACCGGTACGGGCATGGCATGACAAGCCGATACCGCCGGTATACGCATCAATACGCTGTGCCATTTCTGTATAGTCATGTATGGCCGTGCCGATCTTGGAAAAGGCGTGGCAGAAAAAAGGAACCAGGGGGACCAATTTTTTTTGCAATAATCCGCTTCCCGAAAACCCCAAAAAATAAAAAATACCGGAGGTTGATTGCCGATAACAAGTGGCCGGTACGGTGTCATAAGAGGTTGACGCTTTCACGATTTGAACCGTGGGGGGAATCTCTTCAAGATCTAATGTGGGAAGACAGGAAACGTCCTCTTTGTATTCCTGGAGTTGTTTTAACGCGTGGGTATCCGCTTTTATTTTTTCAAGTTCGGGTTGTGTCATTTCAGTACGGACCCGGTCGAGTTCTGCCGTGACTCGATGGCGTTCTCTCTGTTCCATTAACGGGTCAGGAACAAGAGTAAGAAGCACCCGGTGCGCATTTTCCAGGAAATATTTTTTAATCCGGTTCTCAAGGAAGGGCCCTTTAGAAATCTCATTTCGAAGCCGTTGAAGATCAGCATCAAATTGCAAAATTCTGACAGGATCACCTCCATGAAACCAACTGCCGGAAAATGTCAACAGCAACTTGATACCATATGGATAAGGCGTGTTTGTTACCTCTTTACGATGAAACTCCAGCTGATGAATGGCGGATTCAATCATTTTTATATCAATGCCGTTTTTCGAAAGATCCTCCAGAACATTAAATACTATGGATTCAATTTTATCAGCGGCAGATTCCTCAACATCCTTCAATCCGCAGACAAACATAGTATCTCTGTTCTCAGCATCAAAGCCGGTTCCGTCACAAAGGGCTGTTCCGAGTTTTGAATCTATTAGTGCCTTTCGCAGGGGAGATGCGGGATTCCCAAGAAGAATTTGACCGAGGAGGGTTAGAATCAGAACCTCAAAAGGATCTTTGATGTCCGCGGTGAGCCATGCCACACAAACTTGACACTTTTTTGATGGATCTTCATTTTTGTCCAATGGATAAGAATATGTATTCTTTCTCGGCTTGCTCCAGCGGGGCTGGGAAGGAACATCGGTTTTTGGATCCATGCTTTCAAAATGCGCAAAAATTTTTTCGTTGATAAATTTAAGGTGGTCTCTTAAAGGCAGGTCCCCATAGGTATAAAAAAAAGCGTTGCTGGGATGATAATGCCGGCGGTGGAAAGCCTTGAGCTGATCATAGGTCAATTCGGGAATGATCGCAGGATCTCCGCCCGAATTGTAGCCGTAGGTTGTTTCAGGATAAAGCGCATTTAAAATGGATCGGACCATTACCTGGTTTGGTGATGACATGGCGCCTTTCATTTCGTTGTATACAACCCCTTTATAAACCAGTTTCACCGAATCAGAGTCTTTGGCGCCATCTTCTATTTCCAGACGGTGTCCCTCCTGCTTGAAGCTAAGCTCTTCAATGTTGGGGTAAAAAGCGGAATCCAGATAAACATCCATGAGGTTGTAAAAATCTGTTCGGTTTTGAGTGGAAAAGGGATACATGGTCCAGTCCGATGAAGTAAAGGCGTTCATGAAAGTGCTCAAACTCCTTTTAAGCATGGAAAAAAACGGATCTCTTACGGGAAATTTATGAGAACCGCACAAAACGGTATGTTCAAGGATATGAGCAACACCCGTTGAATCACAAGGGACCGTCTTAAAAGCCACGCTGAATGTATTTTCTTTGTCGTTGTTACTGATGTGAGTATGCCGGGCGCCTGTTAAGGTATGTTCAAGCAGATAAAGAAATACACCGATTTCTTTAAGTTCTGAAACCTGCCTGATAAAATAGCCGAAAATACGATCTCCTTGTTTGATGTCGGGATTGTTGTGATCCAGAAGTGTACTCATAAGTAAATCCTTAATTAAAATTGCCTAAAATATATTGTTTTTCCCCAAATAGCCCAGTCCCACCAAACTGTCACGGAATCACAAGTTTCCAGCCTTCAATCTTCAATGGATAATCGGCAATTTCCAAGGAGCTAAGCGGCAATATACAGGCCGCGACTCTTGCGAACAATTTTGTCCATTTTATGCAAACGATAAATAATATTGCGAAGTTTTTTGTCTTCAAAACCGGTTCTTTCTTGAATATCGGCAAATTCTACACCCTTTCTGAATCGTTTAATCACTTCCAGTGCTCTGTCGGTAGAAGTCATGGCGGTCCTGTCGCTATATGCCTTGCTTTTAGAACCTTTTACACTGGAGATCGAGCTGCTTTTGCCTGTCATTGCAGACGACTTGATGAGCATTTCCAGATGATCCATTTTGACCATGAGTTTGTCGATATCTTTCCGGGTCGGAATATTGTAATACTGCATGAAGAACTTTACCATTGCATCAAAACTTACAGATTTGCCTTTTTTCTTTGCCATGTGACCCTCCTTGTATAACGGATTGTTTAAGATGGAAAAAATGACTAATATAAGCAAAAAATCAATATAAAAATTACTTGATAACATATAAAAAGTCAAGTTATACAATTTATTCACGATGCTGTATAATACGCCATTAATAATGAACCGTTGAAAATGAGAACCTTTCGTGATAATTTGATTATGATTGAGCGAAGGCACATAATTGAAAGTCGCCTGTTAACTGATGACGCCTGATCAAGTTTTGACTTGATTGGGGTTTGAAGCGATACTGCATTTTTTATGAGCAATACCCGGATGAAAGAAGCAGAACAACAACATGGTTCCAAAAAATCAGGGGGATTGTTACAAAAGTATAATATACGTGAGTTTTTTGAGCGTGTAAAAAAGCTTCACGGCGATCCCCATTACATTGCCATGGGTATGGCCATCGGGGTTTTTGTGGGCATAACCCCTACCATGCCGTTTCATACGGTTATCGCCGTGCTTCTGGCTTTTATTTTGCGGGGAAGCAAAGCCGCCGCTGCCCTTGGAGTCTGGTTTTGCAACCCGCTTACCGCACCTTTTTTTTATCTGGGAAGCTACAAGGCGGGAATGTTTATTTTCGGCAATTCAGCTCCCTTTGACATAAAATACGAATCGGTTTTAGAACTTATAAAGCTTGGGATGGATGTCACTATGGCGATGATCGCCGGCGGAATAATATTGGGAATTCTTCCGGGAATTGGCGCATATTTTATAACTCGTAAAATTATTACAAGGATACAATTGCGTAAAACGGCAGGGCGTTAATCTTTTTCTCAAATTCCATTATTGCATTCCGATGCTATAAACAAATTACAATTAAAAGACTCGTGATTTTAATAATTTGCAGAAAATCAGAAACGTTTAATTATTCTTTCATATGAAGCGATGACCTCACCAAAAACACTGCTGGTTTTTCATAATATCAGACCTAAAAAACAACTGGGCCAGCATTTTTTAGCGAATCAGAACACTGCAGAGATGATTGTGAACCGTTCCGGAATTTTACCGGAAGATGTTGTTCTGGAAATAGGCGCCGGCCTGGGTGCTTTAACCATTTCTGTCGCCCGCAAGGCCAGGGAAGTCTTTGCGGTTGAGAAGGATCGCAAAATCATAAATATTTTAAAAACAGAGATCCTTGCAAGTAATCTTTCAAATGTTGTTATAATGGAACAAAATATATTGAAGATGGATATTAAATCGCTGGCAGAAAATGTCGGACAAAAGATGGTGGTCATGGGCAACCTTCCCTACAACATATCTTCCCAGATTCTTGTTCAACTTATTAAATCCAGAGAGGCGTTAACCAGGGCGGTCTTCATGCTACAGAAGGAGCTGGCTCAGCGCATTACTGCACAACCCGGTTGCAAGGATTATGGAAGACTTACAGTTATGCTTGGGTATTGTTCCGACATAAAAAAAATAGCAGATGTTAAAGCTTCTCTTTTTTTCCCAAAACCCAAAGTAGATTCCGAAGTTCTTGAATTTAGATTTAAAAAAACACTGGAATATCCCACCAATGATGAGGTCTTCTTCTTCAGTGTCATCAAGGCGGCTTTCGGAAACAGACGAAAAACTCTTAAAAACGCGCTTGCGGCAAGCGCACTGAATATTGATGCGAATACTGCCGAAAATGTGCTTAAACGGTCAGGAATAGATCCGGTTCGGCGAGCCGAGACACTTACCATAGAAGAGTTTGTTAAACTGAGCAACAATTTGGAATCTACCGGGGTTTCACTATAATCGTTGCCGCCTTTCCGTTATCCAGGTATTTCTTCGCAATATTGGACACCTCTTCTTTTGTAATAGAAGCATAATCATTCATTATTGTGCGGCTCCAGTCGAGCTGTTGGGGATGTTTTTTGGAACCCGTAAGGACTGTGTTAAGCCAGTAGCTGTTTTTGCGCATCATTTCTTTTATACTGGTAAGGGTTGGAAATAAGGCCCGGCGCAATTCATCCTGGGTGGCGCCATCAGCAGCAAGGCCGGATACTATTTTCTTTACTTTATTTACTAACATATTTGCTTCTTCAGGATTAATATAAACCCCTGCTTGAAAAACTCCATATTCCGGATAAGCCCGGCTCGGTCTGTTAAAGGTAAATGTAGAATAAGCGGAGCCAAGCTTTTCACGAATCTGCTCACGCAGCCTGTCCGAAACAATATCCGCCAATACGGATAAACGGCGTGTCCTGCTTATATTCCATAAATCTTCAGTTGGATAGGCGACGATTACCATGCCTTTAGGAATTTTTGTCACCACAGATATCTTGCGAAATTGGCCGACAGGAAATTCAGGCCATCTTGACTCTGATGACTTGTAGATTTCGGTATGCAGGGAAAGGGTACCCAAATATTTAGCGGCCAATTTTATGACCGAATCCATATCAAAATCTCCCACTACCGATACTTCCATAATATCAGTTTTTAATGATGCCTGGATCCACGACCGGACATGCTCAAGAGTCAACTGCTTGAATTCTTCAAAAGAGGGAAGGCCGAAACGACTGTCTCCTCCGGCAAGAAAGCGGTTTCCTGAAAGTACCATGGCGCCATCGATTGAACCCGAAAATTCCAGATATTTCTGCCTGAACCGTTCCATGGAGAGAGTATAAGCATCTTCACGAAAACCCGGATCAACCAGATGCGCATAAAGGAGCTGAAACAACAGCGGAACTTCTTGGGTAACGGTTTCTCCTTTGAAGATACAATGGTTTTCCAAAACATCAAAAAAAACATCCGTGCTTTTCCCTGCCATGGCACGTTCAATCCCATCTTTGTCCAGGGCTCCGAGTCCGCTCTCATTAATTACTTTTGTGCTCAGCGCAGCAAGGCCGGGTTTTTTTAATGGTTCGGAAGTTCTGCCCGAGCCAAAGGTAAGATTAATAAGCACTTGATTGGCTTTAAAGTCGGTTTTCTTGAGATTAAGGCGGACACCGTTTTTGAAATCAACCTGGACAATTTCAAGATCAGGAATCTTTTTTGTCCGGATAATCGAGCCATGTTTCCCGGGTTCCTGAAGATATGGAAACGTCACGGTTTTCTTTTCAGCCGGTTTTGATACTTGCACCTTTTTGCTTTTGTAATAAGCTCCAAGTATTTGAGAAAGGGGATCCTTATCCGTCCCTGTCAGTTCTGCATTGCCGGTTACAAGTAAAAGCCTGTGTTCCGGCGCCCAGATCTCTTTGAAAGCATCGTGCACATTTTGTAAGGTCAACGCGTTGATAAGGGGAGTAAAAAGTTCTTTTTTCTGTTCCGGCGACAAAAAAACTCGGTCTGCATTAAGGTTCCATAATATCTTTCGTGCCAGATGCCGGCTGTTGCGTGTGGAAGCTTTTTTTACTGCGTTGTCAAGTTCTGAAAGATAATCTTTTTTTACCCTGTCCAATTCTGATTCAGTAAACCCGAATTTCAATGCCTTTCTTAAGATTTGTTCGGTAAGAGAAAGAGATCTCTTCCAGTTTTCCGGGCTGCACTCGGCTGTGATCTCAGCATATTTCATTTGATTTAAAAAATATCCTGAACGAATGGATGCCGAGGTAAAGGGAGTGCCTGCTTTTCTGACCATAGCATTTAGGCGGTCATGGACAATGCGATTGGCAATATTTTCGATCAATCTATCTTTTTGAAAGGCAAAAAAATCCGGTTTCTTGGAAACCTTTTCCACAACTTCGATGCTTGTCGTTGTATTTCCTGCTTCTTTTTCGAGGTGATAAAAAGGTGTTATTCCAAGGTGATTTATCTTTCCAAAATTGGGCTCGGGCATAGGAGGCGCCCGGGACGATAATGAGGAGAAATTTTCCTTTATTAGTGAAATCGCCGATTGGGCATCAAAATCTCCCACCATTACAAGTATCATTTTCTCCGGCCTGTACCAGGTATCATAAAACGCCTTCAAACGCTTATGGTCAGCCTTTTTCAGTGTCTCTTCTTTGCCTATGGGAAGTCTTTTAGATATTTTTGCATGAGGAAATTCAAAATTCAATGTCGCAACATATGTACGATATGATGCAGAATCGCGGGTTCGCTTTTCGGCCAGAACCACCCGCCGTTCACTGTCAATCTCCGACGGTAAAAGAAGCGCACCTTCAGCATAGTCTTTGATGACCGTCAGACCTTTCTTAAGATTTTTCCTGTCACCCTGCGGCAAAAGAATGTCATAAACGGTTTCATTAAACCCGGTATGAGCATTTGCATCGGCCCCAAACTGCATACCGATACTCTGGAAATATTTTACCAGTTCCCCGGGCTTAAAATTTGTTGAGCCGTTAAACAGCATGTGTTCTAAGAAATGGGCCAATCCCTGTTGATGGTCTGACTCGTGTAGTGAACCTGCCTGAACATTCAGGTGCATACCGACCCTGTCTTTGGGCCTGTGATTTTTCATTAATACATACCTGAACCCATTCGGCAGTTTTCCAAATATAAGGTCCGGATCCGGAAGAAGATCGCTTTTCTCATGAGGCCATTTGACAAAAGCGTCGATATTTTCAACAGAACTTTTTGTAACGCTTTGGACATTTTGATTAACCAGAGCGCATGAGAACAAAATAACTATTAAAGCAGCACATAGTAAAACTTTTATAATAGAAGGAGCAGAAAGTTTTTTAAACATGATTATACTTCCGGAGGATATGGGTGAAATTATTATTAAAAAGGTAAAAAGCCTTCAGTATGTGCGGTTTTATTCATGAGGCATACTGAAGGCTTGTTTTCTTTTACTTTAAAACATTTTGTTGGAACGTAAAGCCAAAATCCGTCGATTCATTCCTTAAATGTTATTTTTTAACATAAACACCACGTGACTTTGCTTCAATTTCCCGTTTTTTTGTTAGTTTATACAGCACATTGCTGAGCTGTCTTGAATTAAAGTCGGTTTTTTCTTTAAGCTGGGCGATGGTAATCCCTTTACGGGCCTTTTTGACGGCATTTAATATAGTGTCAATAACCGTTGGCGGTTTAGCAGGAGCCTTTTTTGCAGCCACTTTTTTCTTTGCCGCAGTCTTTTTGGGAGTAGAAGTCGCTTTTTTTAACTGAAGCTTTTCAACCTGTTTAGTGATTTTTTCAACTTGTTTGGAAAGGGAAGTAAGCGAACTGCTTATCGTTTTTAATTGATCTTTTAATTTCTTCATTTAATTTTCCTCCTTGATCAACATTTTTTTTTAGTACAATTAAGACTCTCTTTTATTTGCTATATCTCTTTTTTTAAAAAGTCAACTAAATATGTAGAACATAAAAAAGGCCATACAACGGTTGACAACGCTTTAACCTTATGAAAAATAAATTTGATTGAACTTTGTTCGCTTTTTTACCCCGCCTATCCCGTAAAGACGTCAGATCATACCGGGGTGAAACCTTTTTTGTATTTGACCGGGGCTATATAAGAGACAAAAGGATCATGCCTCAAAAAATTAATTTATTTATCCCGCTTATGGCGGTATAGAATTCCCAGGATGTTTACTTACAGGTCATAAATGAAAAAGAATTCTCGCATTCCCTATAAAAAAGCACTGAATTCTTCTCAACTGGAAGCTGTCCAATTCAAAGAAGGACCGCTTCTTGTCATCGCAGGAGCGGGAAGCGGAAAGACCAGAACGTTAACCTACCGGGTTGCACGTCTGGTAGAAGAAGGGATATCACCAGGTTCCATTCTTCTTCTGACATTTACGCGCAAAGCATCTCAGGAAATGCTGAAGAGAGCCGTAGCGTTGCTTGATAATAGGTGTGAAAAGGTTTCCGGGGGAACTTTTCATTCTTTTTCCCATGCTGTTCTGCGAAGATATGCTTCCAAAATAGGATTCGACCGTGACTTTTCCATTATAGACCGTACTGATGCCGAACAGCTCATCAGTATGCTGAGAAAAGAAATGGGAGCATTTTCAAGGGACCGTTCCTTTCCCAGAAAACAGACCCTGGCCAATATTTTCAGCCGGTCTGTCAACAAAGTTCTATCTGTTGAAGATGTGGTTTTAAATGATTATTCGCATTTTACTTCTCATATAGAAGCAATAGTTGCGCTTTCCAATGCTTACCGAAAACAAAAAGCCGAGAATAATTTATTTGATTATGACGACCTTCTAATATATTTAGAGATGCTTTTAAAAAATCACTCTGACGTTCGTGACAAAATCTGTTCAACATATCACTATGTAATGGTAGATGAATACCAGGATACCAATAAGATTCAGGCGGAAATCATATATCTTCTTGCCGGTACCAACAAAAATGTCATGGTTGTCGGTGATGATTCACAAAGTATTTATGCTTTCAGAGGCGCAAATTTCGAAAATATAATGAGGTTTCCTGAAGTGTTTTCCGGGACCCGAATAATCAGGCTTGAAGAAAACTATAGAAGTGTTCAACCCATATTAAAGCTTACCAACGTCATTATTGAACGGGCGGCGCAAAAATATTCAAAGATTCTTTTTACTCGAAAATCCGGAGGGTCTTTGCCGTTACTTGTAAATACCCGGAGTGAAAACAGCCAATCGCGATTTGTGGTTAAAAAGATTCGGGAGATTAATCGCAAAGGTATTCCTTTGAACCAGATCGCAGTACTTTTTAGAGCAAGTTTTCATTCCTTTGATCTTGAAATTGAACTGAGTAGAGAAGGAATTCCTTTTATCAAGGTGGGTGGTTTTAAATTTATGGAATCCGCACATATTAAGGATGTCCTGGCCCATCTCAGAGTTATTTCCAATCCCCTTGACAGGATAAGTTGGTATAGAATACTTCTCCTTTTAGATAATATCGGTCCAAAAACCGCTATTGATATTTATGAAACAATCCTGGCTGAAAAAGCTGGATATACAGGGATTTTTGCAATCCAACCTAAATCCAGACGATCAAAGAGTATAGTTAGATTAAAAGATCTCTTTTCAACTATTGATTCAAAACCCATGTCCGTTCCCCAATTAGGTGAAGCTGTTGTTAATTATTATTTGCCCATATTAAAAGAAAAATATGATGACCATCCGAAACGTACCAGAGATCTTGAGCATCTTGTAACCATAATGGAACGGTACGGAAATCTCAAACCCTTTTTGAGCGATATGGCTCTTGAGCCGCCAAATACAAGTCTCAATGACTCTTTTTTAACCGCCGATCAGAGTGAAGACCGGCTCATTCTTTCAACAATACACTCCGCCAAAGGTCTTGAATGGCATACCGTTTTTATTATATGGGCTCTTGAGGGACGATTTCCCTCCATATATGCTTTGCACAGTAAAAAGGAGCTTGAGGAAGAACTGAGGCTTATGTACGTTGCTTCGACACGGGCTAAAGAAAATCTGTTTTTTACATATCCGGTTCAAGTTTATGACAGAGTCTCAGGAATGATCTTGAATCGGCCATCCAGTTTTATCGATGACATACCTGACGATATACTTGCAGAACATTCGGCGGGCATGTGAGCCCTAAGACCTTGAGTGATATAATTTTTTTAGCTTATGTCTCCAATCTTCCATGCCGTACGATTTCACCTTCTATCAGGTAAATGACTTCTTCGGCAATATTTGTTGCATGGTCGGCAATGCGTTCAAGGTGACGTGAGATCAAAAGCAGATTGATAAAATACTCCACATGATCCGGGTTATCTTTAATGACATCCTTCACTATACGGTGGGCCTCCCCGTTGATTTTATCAACTTCATCATCCAGAATGCATACCTTGAAAGCGAGATCCACGTCCAGATTCACGAGGGCATCCAGGCTTTTTTTGAGCATGGCTTCGGTCTTTTCAGCCATTGAATAAAAGTCAAAATCGAAATGCAGTTTTTCACCCTTTGCGATATATTTTACCCCCCGGGCGATGTTCACAGCTTCATCAGCGATTCTTTCAAGGTCGTTGTTGATCTTGATCACAGCGGTAATAAATCGAAGATCCACGGCAACCGGCTGATGTAGCGCCAACACCTTCAGACATTCTTCTTCAATTTCGACTTCCATTTCATCAATCTCGTAGTCCGTATTTATAATCTTATCCGCTATTGTGACATCTCGGTTCTCGATTGCTTTGATTGCCATGCGAACACGATCTTCCACCATGGCACCCAGAGATAGAATCCTCTTTTTTAATTTCTCCAGCTCTTTATGAAAATGCTTGGCCATAATCCTTCTCTTGATAACTATTGCGTATATTTTACAAGTCAAAATTGCCGCAGCCGCATGACGCGAAATCGGCAGTATTTATTTGATATTTGATCTATCCAAAACGACCAGTAATATAATCTTCCGTCTGTTTCAGCTTCGGTCGGGTAAAAAGGGTGTTGGTGTAATTAACTTCTATGAGTTTTCCCATGTAAAAAAAAGCAGTGATATCAGATACCCTGGCCGCCTGCTGCATGTTATGTGTAACAATGATAATGGTATAGGTTATTTTTAACTGATGAATAAGCTCTTCAATCTTTTGGGTGGCTATGGGATCCAGGGCCGAGCAAGGCTCATCCATCAAAAGGACTTCAGGTTCAACGGCCAGAGCCCTGGCGATGCAGAGGCGCTGCTGCTGCCCCCCTGATAAGCCTAATGCCGAGTCGTGCAGCCTGTCTTTCACCTCACCCCAGAGTGCAGCCCGTATAAGACTTTTTTCCACCTTACTGGCAATTTTACTTTTATCTTTAACACCATTTACCTTTAGACCATAGGCAATATTTTCAAAAATACTTTTAGGGAAAGGATTCGGCTTCTGTAAAACCATGCCGACCCGGCTGCGGATCGTAACTACATCTACCGAAGGTGCGTAGATATCTTCACCGTCTAAAAGTAGTTCTCCTTCCATCCGGCTGTATGCGATAAGATCGTTCATCCGATTCATACATCTTAAATAAGTACTCTTACCGCAACCGGATGGCCCGATCAAGGCCGTAACCTTGTTTTCAGAAAATTCAAGTGAAATGTCATGTAAGGCTTCAAAATCACCATAGTAAAAATGCAGATGATTTGACACCATTTTCAAGGGTCTTTCCATTTCCGATTCCTTTTATTGCATCCGCTTTCTCAGTCGCGCTCGCCACAAAATGGCGGCCAGGTTTAAACCCAGGACGAGGGCAATCAGCACCAGCGCCGTGCCGTATTGAAGCGGACGGGTAGCTTCAATCTCAGTGCCGGCCGTGGCCAGAACATAGATGTGATAGGGCAATGCCATGATTTCGTCAAATACCGAGGATGGCATGCGCGGTGAAAAAAATACCGCGGCGGTAAACATAATTGGTGCGGTTTCTCCGGCTGCCCGGCTGATACCCAGAATACCACCGGTCAGTATTCCCGGCAGGGCTGTTGGCAAGACCACGCGGAAGATCGTCTGCAACTTGGTGGCTCCGAGACCCAGAGAAGCTTCACGATATGTATCCGGTACAGCTTTGAGCGCTTCCTCTGAAGCGCCGATAATCACGGGCAGGGTCATGGCCCCCAGCGTGAGAGCACCGGCCAGCAGACTCACCCCCATTTTTAAGTAAATACAAAAAAAAGCCAGGCCGAACAGACCAAAAACCACAGATGGAACGCCTGCCAAATTGTTGATACCCAGACGAATTAATCTCAGTATTCGGCCGGGACGGGCATACTCGTTCAAATAGATTGCCGAGGCGATGCCGATGGGAAAAGCGACGATGATAGCACCCAGACTGAGACCCAATGTGCCCACAATACACGGCAGGATCCCCCCCTTTGTCATGGAATCCTTTGGCGCCTGGGTTAAAAATGTCCAGGTAATAGCTCGCCACCCGTTGGCCACCATAAAATATATGATGATTAACAGCGCAACACCGTTAACCCAGGCAGCGCCACGAAAAAAGAAAAACACGATCTTCTGGATCAGTTGCCGTCGGCTCATTTGGGATGAAGCAGGTGGGCTATTCCTGTTTTTGGTTTGATCGATCTTTTCGATTTTTGTTGTTAAGTCGATAGGCGGAAAATTGACCATGGTTTCGACTCTTGTTGTTTGCATGTTGCCTGTACCCTATCATTTATGTGGAATGAACGGTTTTAAAAAAAATGTTTTGAAATATTCATTCTAAAGGGATGCCTCTCCTACCTGTCTATATTTGTGCGCAATATGTTCTGCGATGATATTGAAAATAAACACGAAGACAAACAGAACAATGCCGGTTGCAAATAGTGCATAGTAGTGGTCTCCGCGAAACGGTGCTTCAGCCATTTCAGCAGCAATGCTGGCCGGCATGGGGCGAGCCGGATCGAAAATTGAAGCAGGTACCATGGCGGCGCCGCCGGCAACCATCAAAACCACCATGGTTTCGCCGATGGCCCTCGACATACCCAGAATAATCGCAGTGCTGATACCGGAAATAGAAGCCGGGAGAACGACCCGTACAATGGTTTCCAGATGGGTGGCACCTAAGGCTAATGATGCTTCTTTCAGATTTGTGGGAACACTGTAAATGGCATCTTCTGAAATACTGCATATTGTGGGAACCGACATAAAAGCCAGCATTAAGGATGCATTAAAAATGTTTAGCCCGGTAGGAATATCAAGGACGTTTTGCAAAAACGGCGCTACGATGACCATCCCGAAAAAACCGATAACAACCGAGGGAAGTGCCGCCAGCAGTTCCACAATCGGCTTGACGATCTCACGAATTTTCACTCTGGCGATTTCCGCCAGATAGACAGCGCTCATTACACCCAGTGGTATGGATACAGCCGCAGATAAGATCGTAACGACAACGGACCCGATAATCAGCGGGAAAATACCGAAGTCCGGCGGATCAGACGTAGGATACCAGTATGATCCAAAAATAAAATCTTTAACCGAAACGACTTTAAAAATCGGCAACCCTTCCATGAAGAGGAACACGGAGATCATAAACAGAATAGTGATGGATGCCGTTGCAATACAGAAAAAGAAAACGTTCATTCCTCGATCTTTTATTTGACGAGTGTTTGCCATCTCGCTGTCTTGCCTTTGTTTGGTGTAAGATTTTTTGAAAAATAGTGACGCGCAATGGTATAATTGCGCGTCACAGGGTTATATAGAGTGTTTAGAGGGAATTAATACAGCGGTACATAACCGGCTTCGCCAACCAGCTTTTGGCCTTTAGCAGGGTGAAGAACATAGTTAAGGAACTTCACCGTCTCGCCCTTGGGCCATCCCTGTGTGAACATAAAGAGTGGCCGGCTGATGGGGAATGTACCGTCAAGCGTTGTTTCCATAGAGCCGGTCACACCGTTTACGGTCAATGCCTTTACATCTTTGTTCAGATATCCGAGACCGATATAACCGATGGCGTATTTATTTTTTGCAACAGCCTGGGCCACCGCACCGTTGGATGCTTGAAGCAGCGCACCAGGATATACCCTATCTTTTTTCATAACTTTTTTATTCCACACCTCATAGGTTCCCGATGAAGTATCACGGGATATAACCACGACCTTTTTATCTATACCACCCACGTTCTTCCAATTCCTGACCTCGCCTTTATAGATTGCTTTTAGCTGATCCATGCTAATATCTTTGATGGGATTGCTTGGATGTACCACAGGCATAATGCAGTCGTATGCAACTCGGAAAGGAACCGGATAAACCCCTTTTTCAACCGCAAGTTTTACTTCTTTGTCTTTGATAAACCTGGAACTGTCCGCAATATCGGTGGTACCGTCAATAATTGCCTTAATACCGTTACCGGATCCACCGCCGGAAATAGAAATGGGCACGTCAGGATTTTCTTTCATATAAGCTTCCGCCACTTTCTGAGCTATGGGCAGAACAGTTGTAGAACCTTTTATTACGATGTTGCCTGCAGCGGCAAATGTGACAACACAAAAAATCGAAAAAGCGATTGTTAATACAAAACTTATTTTTTCATACTTCTTTACCTCCCATTATTATGAACTGAAATTAATATTTATTTGTTAGATTTATGTTAGCGAAATGTTAGGATTTGGTTAACCACCTGTTTTTTCACCCCCTTTGAAATAAATTCCATGATACAACCAGAGGGGTGTGCTTGAAGAGGCCATCCCTCTGGAGATATAATTGATCAACAAATATCAGTATTTCAGCACGAGATCCAATTGGAGGAGGTCCTCCTCTATCACTGGTTTTCTATCAATAGGTTCGGCCTTATAGTAGTCAAGACCGATGGTGACGTTTTTGGCCAGTCCAAATGTAAATTCTATTTCGTTTCCTTGAACATCGGTTTGGCCGCCGTAAAAATCGCTGTCAGGAAGAAAGTCCGGCCATGCATCCTGTTCAAGACGCCTGTAATTGTATTTCACCTGCCATTTCCCAAATTCTTTGACCTTTTTATGTCCAAACTTAAAGCCGGCAAGATACCCCACGTCATTCCTGCCTGCATCGGAGTTCACGTACTGGCCAAAAATACCCACGAAGGGCACCGGACCCGAAAGCGTAATTCCCACTTCCGCGTCTGCCCCGAAGGCGTCGTAATCATATCTGAGATTCCCTCCGGCATCTGTAGAGTTGGTGCCGGAGGAATAGTCGAAACTATTCCCCTTTAGGTCTTGAAAGCTATAAAAGGCACCCGCAAATTTGAGATACAAGCTGTCCGTAAGCTTCACTTTAGCACCCGCCTGAATGAGCCCCAACCATGGGTCGCTTGTATCCGAACTGAATTCTTCCAAGACGTAGAAGCCCGGTGTGGCAAATAACTCAAACTGATTGATTTTATAATCTAAAAACTTGACGCAGATTCCTTCGGGATTAATATCTGAATCCCAGAGCAAATCTTTGGTTTTCCAAAGCGGGTTTTTGAACTTTCCGCCCACCAGACTCCAATGCTTGTTTGGGTCGAATTGTGCGTAGGCCAGATCAAGCTGGACATTTGAAGTTTCAAAGGTGTCTGTCAGGGTCACGTTTCTGGATCTGGGGTCACCACCGCCGGAAGAAAGCCGAAACCCGGTTTTCCACCTCTCGTTCACCTCGGTTTCAAGACCGAACCGCCATCTAATTCGCCATCGGTCCCGACTTTCCACGCCGGATTCATCGGTGTCCTGGTACTGGTAGCGGAACCTAAAGTCCCCTTTGCCTTTGGTATTTTCCTCCCATTTTGG
>JAUVTO010000224.1 GCA_030601485.1 Desulfobacterales bacterium
TTAATCCTCGAAATACTACCAGTATTACTGTGGTTAAAATTTTCGTCTTCCTTGATCTTAACGAAAAATCCTAGTTTTCGTTCGGGCACTATGTAGGTCTGTCAAAAAGTGTGACTCTTATCAGAGAATATGTTAAGTTTAACGGTCTCGTAAAAAGTCCAACTTCTGCGTTGTGCTGCATTTCGTAATCATTCAACGTACAATAAGTACGCCTCATGATCACAAAATTTGCACGCCTTGAATTTGAACTTTTTACGAAACCGTCTAAATCGGACTTCTTACGAATTCATCAAGTTTAATAAGGCGGTTAATAAAAATCACACGACTTTTTTATTCCTGTCATAAACGTAATGGTTCTTTATTTCATGGAATATATTGTATGTCAAGAAAAAAATAACACAATATATGGGATTTTAATAAAGAGATAGTGAAAATGAATATCCTTGTTAAAATTGTTTCATGGACGATCTTGTTATATCTTGTCTATTGTGGATTTCTTTTCATAATGCAACGGCAAATGCTGTTTCCTCGTTATCTTATAGACATCCCTTCTAACACTGAAAATATTTCCGGCCTTGAAAAGATATGGGTATATACAAGTTTCGGAAAGGTCGAAACACGGTTCCTGCCTCCGGCTGACAGCCGAGTTTCAGGGCCGGCGCCGGCAGTTATTTTCGCCCACGGCAACGGAGAACTTATCGACTTCTGGCCACATGAACTTAAAAAGCTGACTCGTCTGGGCATAGGGGTATTGCTTGTTGAGTATCCCGGATATGGAAGATCAAAGGGTTCTCCCGGCCAAAAAAGCATCACCGAAGCATTTACCCGTGCTTACGATGTGCTCGTTGCGAGACCGGATGTCGATTCTTCCAGAATTGTTTTACTGGGACGTTCCGTGGGTGGCGGCGCGGTTTGCATACTTGCTGCTAACCGGCCTTCGGCGGCCCTTATTTTGATGTCGTCATTTGTCAGCGTCCGGTCGTTTGCATCAAAATATCTGGTTCCCGACTTTCTTGTCAGAGATCCATTCGATAATCTCGCGGTTGTCCGCACTTATAATGGTCCCATTCTTGTAGTCCACGGCAAATTCGACGAGGTCATTCCATTTTCCCATGGAATGACCCTTTACCAGGCAGCAAAACAAGGCAAAATCATAACCTATGAGAGCGGACATAACGACTGCCCCCCAAGTTGGGACACCTTCTGGCACGATGTTGAAACATTTCTACAGGATTCCGGCCTTATTAAACATTCTCGGGAAACTCTAATGAAATAGGTCAGACCTGTGGAATTTCTTTTTTTTGAATCATAAATTGAAATTTGATCTTACAAATACAAAAAGAGTTTTTGATTTTAACTGGCATCCATGTCTTCACCGCAAACCGAAAGGTCATTAACGCAACACGCAGCCAGGGCAGATTGGTAACAAGATGAAATCTTTTTTGCCCCATACAGACATGGACCAATTTCCCAAACTCAAAGCCCGTCTGGAAGCCCGCAAGGCTTTACAACAGGGCGAACAATCCTGAAAATATTTTAAAAATGTTAAGTGTTGATTTTGATGAAGAGATTATTTAATCATATCATAAAACTGCCGAAAGATCATACAATCTTTAGCATTTTACACCTTAAGGAGTGAGATGATGAAAGAAGAGCATAGAAAGAAAATCAAAGAGATCATGGGAGAAATGCAATGTCCTAAGAATTTCAATTGTGCAGAGTCAGGATTTGAAGTCATCTGTAAGGCGAAAGACTTGGGACTGGAAAGTTATCTCAAATGTTTAGAACCCAATCCTAAAGACTGCAAGTTCGCCTTGCCCTATGGCTATAATCACTTCTGCCAGTGCCCTCTTCGAGTGTACCTTGCAAAAAAGCTGAAGAAATGAACTAACACGGATGCTAAACTATGACAGGCGAAGAAAGAATAATAAATATATCCTTTGTGTCTTTGTGTCAAATATTTTTGGTTCTCTCCAAGCCGTAGGCTTACGAGCCGGAGGCCGGCTTGTCCGGGTTAGGGGGTTACAGGAGAGTCTTGTTGATCTTTTTCCACAGGTCTGAAGGCTCAGGCAATTTTTTCCCGTCTATGCTCAGTACCGGAATAGCCCCAATCAGAGAGTTTGTAATCATAATCTCATCAAAAGCAAATAAATCTTCCAAAAACAATTTTCTGCTCTCTATGGTAAAGCCCAACCCGGTGAGAAGTTCACAGACTTCAGTATCCATAATGCCCGGCAACACATGAATAGAAACAGGTTTGGTTACGGTGTTGTCCTTTATCAGCAGTATGTTGGCCGTATTGGTTTCGGAAACGGTATTGTCCGGATTTAATATCAATGCTTCGTCGGCGTTTCGGGCCATGGCCCATTTTCCGGCCAGAAAATAATATAAATAATTCAATGTTTTATGATCGGCCAACGGGGTTTGACGCGGGTGCGGATATACAGCAAGGTTTAATCCCCTCACCTTTTTTTTTGCCAGGCGATGAGTATATGGCCTGGCGGTAACCAGAAGCGTATGATTAAAAGGGGGGGCTTCCCTGTCTCCTCTGGTGGCGATCATCTTTACGGCTGCAGTTTCATTGATCAGTCTATTTTGGACAATCACCTGATTGATAATTTCATCCCAGGTCAAATCAGGCGGTTTTTCAGCAAAAAGATGTTCCCAGGTATTATTAAATCTATCAACATGTGCTTTGAGGTGCCCAGGGTTCCCCTTGTCAACCCTGATGGTTTCAAAAAACCCGTAACCGTACTGAAATCCCTGATCAGCAACCGGTATACCGGCCTGATCTAAAGGTTCGAGGGTTCCATTGATCCATACATAGTCCTTTTTTGCTGCTTTTTTTTCTTTTCCCTTAAAAACCTCCATCAGTGTTCTGCCT
>JAUVTO010000222.1 GCA_030601485.1 Desulfobacterales bacterium
CCGATTTAGACGGTTTCGTAAAAAGTTCAAATTCAAGGCGTGCAAATTTTGTAATCATGAGGCGTACTTTTCGTACGTTGAATGATTACGAAATGCAGCACAACGCAGAAGTTGGACTTTTTACGAGACCGTCAAAATTAGGATTGCTGTTATAAATCAATACATGATGCAGGTATACTGCATAAGGAATTCTTTATTTTTTCTTTTTCATACGGACAACACGATCGTATCCACTATAATCTTTTGTAAATACAACATTTTCATAATTTCCACATTGGTCGATAATGCTCCGGACGTCATTTTTCTGATCATGACCGATTTCCAGCAGCAGGCTCCCATTCCGGTTCAGATATAGATGAGCAGTGTTAATAATATGTCTTAAACAGAAAAGTCCGTCTCTGTCACCGTCAAGGGCCGAAACCGGTTCATACTTGTAAATTTCAGGCTGGAGACGCCCAATATCCCGGGTTGGAACATAAGGCGGGTTTGATATGATCATATCAAATCGTTTTCTCCCACAGTTTAAGGGCATAAACCAGTCAGCACAGAAAAAACTGACCGTCGTGTCGAAGCCATGTCGCTTTGAATTTTGTCCGGCCAGCCTAACGGCTTCAACGGAACGGTCAGATGCAAAATAAATATGTTTCGGTCGCATGGATGCGATGGCAAGAATTACAGCCCCGGATCCTGTGCCGAGCTCTAAGATGCTTTTTGGCGCCGGTTTAACATCAGAACTTTTATCTTCGGGCAAAAGACTTAATGCAGCCTCAACCAGGCATTCGGTCTCAGGTCGCGGGATCAAGGCATCTTTTGTGACGGCAAGATCCATGGACCAGAATTCCTTGACCCCTACAATGTATGCAACCGGTTCCCGTTCAATCCTCCGTTTTATTAAAACTTTAAATTTCGAAAGCTCATTTAAGCAAAGCGGCTGATCGTATCGCAAGTACAGATCTATTCTTTTTAATTTTAAGACATGTGAAAGAAGTATTTCGGCTGTAGATCTTGGGCTGTCTATATCGTGGGATTTAAAAAAAGAAGTGGTCCATTTGAGAAGTTTTATTATGGTCCATTCAGGATCTCTGAACTTCGGCTGATTCTGCATTCTGTAATGCCTGGGTCTGATAAAAAGTTGCAAGCTTTTCTATGATTTCGTCTAGTTCTCCCTGCATAATATTTTCAAGCTTGTAAAGGGTAAGTCCGATCCTGTGGTCGGTCACTCTTCCCTGGGGAAAGTTATACGTCCTGATTCTTCCGCTTCTGTCTCCGTTCCCTATCTGGCTTTTCCGTTCTTTGGATCTTTTTTCATCCTGCTCCGTGATCATACGATCAAGAAGACGGGCACGCAGCACTTTCATGCCCTTGTTTTTATTTTTCAACTGCGATTTTTCATCCTGACAGGTTACCACTATGCCTGTGGGGAGATGGGTAAGACGTACCGCTGAATCGGTTGTATTTACACTTTGACCTCCCGGACCGGTTGATCGGAACACATCGACTTTAATCTCACTCGGATCGATATGAAGTTCAACATCCTCGGCTTCCGGCAGAACCGCAACAGTCACCGCAGAGGTATGTATCCGCCCTTGAGCCTCGGTTTCCGGAACACGCTGGACACGATGTGTGCCGCTTTCATATTTAAAACAGCTGTATGCCCCTTTTCCGTGGATCATGGCAATGATCTCTTTTAAACCGCCAACATCGGTCGGATGATGGGTCATGACTTCGACTTTCCAATTTTTACTTTCGGTATACCGGGTGTACATTCTGAAAAGATCACTTGCAAACAGCCCGGCCTCTTCTCCGCCGGTTCCTGCTCTTATTTCAACAATAACATTTTTATCATCATTGGGATCTTTGGGCAAAAGGAGATTCTTGAGATCGTTTTCGAGGTTTTGTTTGCGAAGCGTTAGGGCTCCGACTTCATCCCGGGCCATTTCTTTAATATCCGGGTCCTTGTCCTTTAAAAGCTCCATGCTGTCATTGAGCTCTTCTATGGTCCGTTTATACTTTCTGAAAACCGATACAATTTTGCTTAGATCGGCATGTTCCCGGCTATATTTTTGGTATGCATCCCGATCTTGCACAATTCCGGGATCGCTCAAAAGCCTTTCGACTTCTAAAAATCGATTTTCAACACCTGACAATCTATCAAACATGGGTCTTATTCGGATCTCTCCATTAAAAAAACATTGATGAGTCTGTTGATTAATGGTCTTTTCGCACAATCTCTGCGTTATGCTCAAAAAATAATCCTCGGAATATCAAATATATGCCTGTGGTTATTTTTTTCGCATGCCTTGATCTTGAACGAAAATCCTCATTAATCAACAGACTCAGTGACGCCTAAAAAAAACGGCCCATCACCTTTTACATATGTTTATGAGGGCTTAGCCGTATCGGTGAATGAGCTGTTTATTGGTTCTGAAATTTTTCATATTTCTTGCGGAAACGCTCAATTCGTCCGGCAGTGTCCACAAGTTTCTGTTTTCCTGTAAAGAAAGGATGGCATTTTGAGCAGATTTCAACACGGATATCCGATTTTGTCGAACCCGCCTCCAATTCATTGCCGCATGCGCACCTTATGGTTGTCTGTTTATACTCAGGATGAGTATCCTTTTTCATATATTCTCAACCTCCTGCTTTTCTTTTACGCATTCATTGAATTCAGAAAATCCTGATTATTCTTTGTTCCATTCATTTTATCGAGAAAAAATTCCAAACTATCAACCGGATTTAAGGAAGATAGCAGTTTTCTTAAAATCCATACTCGCGTCAGCGTTTCCTGATCCAGAAGAAGCTCTTCCTTGCGAGTACCCGATTTCTTGATATCAAACGCAGGGAACACCCGCTTATCGGCAAGCCTGCGATCCAACTGAATTTCCATATTGCCGGTGCCCTTGAATTCTTCA
>JAUVTO010000090.1 GCA_030601485.1 Desulfobacterales bacterium
TCTCAATATATCTAGGTTTTGGGCAAACCACAATATCTGGGATTCCACATAAAGCACTCTGGCTAGAATTACGAAACAGGTAATGGTAACAACAAATTCAAATGGGATATTGATTTAAAAGGACCAATCATAGGTTTTTCCTATCACTTCTAAATGTTCATAAATATCCCACAACCATCATGGCGCATGAGAATATTTGCATGTCAGTCGATTACAGAAAATAAAGGGAGGAAGTGATGAAAAGAGTATTTCGATTTTTCAAGATTACAGCAATCTTAACTGCGGTTATCGGCCTGGCCGGCTGTGCGGCCAGCGGCATGAAGAATGTGGAGCATAGCGGATTCCTCAAGGACTACGGCCAGCTGCAGTTGGGGGGTGACGACAGGGCCGCACTCACTTATTTCAAGCCGGGTGTCGATTTTAAACCCTATACCAAGCTGATGTTCGAGCGGGTCGTAGTTTTTCTGAACCCCACGTCGGAAAGCCGTGAGATCGACCCGACCATTCTCAAGGAGTTGATCGACTTCTATCAGAATGCCCTGCTCGAATCGGTGAAGGATGGGTATGAAGTTGTCGATCAACCCGGTCCGGATGTGCTCTGGGTGCGCGTGGCCATCACCGACGTGGTGCCGTCCAACCCGACGTCCAATACCTTGTCTTCCATCATTCCTGTCGGGATGGTCGTTGCCGGAGCGACCAAGGCTGTCAGTGATGCCAACCTGGGAACCGGTGAAGCCGCTACGGAAATGGAAGTCCTCGACTCCATGACCAAGGAGCGCCTGGCCGCAGCAGTGGACCGTCGCCAGGGCGGAAAGTCCGCCTTCCGTGGCAAATGGGTGGACACCAAACAGGCCTTTGAGTACTGGGCGAAGCGCTTCCGCGAGCGGCTTGACGAGCTTCGTGGATTGCAAAAATAGAAGAAATGGTAGAAATGAGGGGGATGGCTTTTTCTATTTGTGACAAATAGTGTCAGGACCCCCAATATACCATTGATAAATTTGGTGGGATTTGCAGATTTGTTATTTCCGTTTCGAGTAAGACAAGCACCTAAACCTGTGGAATGTTAAGCCAAAGCCGCGCCCGACAGCCAACGGTCCGCCCATTGACATGTTTCCAGCATATGGCGAGCAGCCGGGTCCCATCACGGATGATTACATCCCGGTAGTCGGTTGCCGCAGTATGATTGCTGTTTGTTATTAGGATTAACCCAGCCAATTGTTAGCAATGACACTGAGGAAGGCCGTGTCAAAAGCCGAAGGGTTGAATTAACACCGGTGAAGTAAAATATCCGGTTATTAATGACCATACGGGTCTGAAGATGGGGTAAAGCATCAGGATTGCCGAGCCCCATCTTCATAAACACAACGCATTTGTTATTTAAAGGTTATATTCACTATTTTCAAATTTTTTTGATCCATAATTTTCAAGTATACAATACGTAGATGTCACTATCGAAAATCTTAAAACGGCTATCATTGTGCACTCAAATCTATGAATTAGAAAGCTTGGATCAATGATAAAATTCCACGCTTTTCTTGTTTGTATGGACACACAAGATATTGTGGTGATGATTTTGTTGTGAAACCGGTGATATCTCCAACCGAGCTGTAAGAAACCCAGATTCAAGCTCGCTGCAATGTATCTTTTACCTGGAAATGGATTCAGATTATGTGATATCGAAATCCGAAGGTCATTTGGCGCCGCTTTTTTTGCATTTTTGTAAAAAATACGATATATGAACTTTTGATGGAGGTGTTTAGACCGGTGCTCGTGGCAAGGAAGCACAGGTTTTGGCAAGCCCTATTTCCACTCCGATATAGGATAAAAACAAGCCGACTAATTAATATTAATGTTAGATGTATTGATTGTTGCAAGAGGAAGTAAATGAACTGTAAGAAATTAATTATTTGTACATTGGTCGTTTTGTTCTCATTTCCCTTTGGCCTAAAGCAGACAGTTGCAGGGGAAAATAGAATTGCTAATTATTATGAAACAATTTCAGTCCTTCAAGAACTATACAAGGCCGAAATTATAGCTTCAAATACTTATTCAGAATTTGCCCGAAAAGCTTTGGAAGAAGGATATTACAGCGTGGCCCGCCTTTTCAGTGCCTTAAGTGAATCTGAGTCTGTTCACGCCAGGAATTTTAAAAACATATTAAACGATCTGGGTGTTGAGACGGAAAATTTCCCAGAGCCAGATATTAAAATAAGTAATACAAAAGAAAATCTAAAATTTTCTCTTAATGTAGAGCTTTCCGAAATTGACACTAATTATCCAAAATTAATTAAAAGGATAAAACCGGAAGGGAACGAAAGGGCATTAGAAGATATAACCTATGCCTGGAAAGCTGAAATGCAACACAGGGATTTGATAAAAAAAATGAAATCATCCCTTTGGCTTTTCTTTGGAAAGATTGTCGACAAATTAAAAGAAGCGCATGAGTATCATGTATGTCAGAGGTGTGGTTCAACAGTTTTTAAGCTCCCAGAAAAATCCTGTGTTATTTGTGGGAGCCCAGTTTCAATGTATAAGCAAATAAAGTGATAATTTTTTTTGATGGTTTATCACTGAAACAAAAAAAGCATCTAACGATGCAAATGCAGCCGACTCGCAAACTCGCAGCTGATTTGCATCTTGTTACAGATATCTCCAACGTACATATCATTTTCATGAAGCTGCGATCACTGCAATAAACGACAGGTTTTTGAGGCCATAAATTATTTGGGATATCGTTTTTGAATAGGGGCAAATCCATTTCACAGGGTTTGCCTATTTCATTTTTATGGTATATGTAATCGGAATGAATTGACGTTTGCTTGTTGTTCTGGCAAGATACTTTAAATGAGATTAATATCCTGCTGTGGAATAGGGTGCATCCTGATCTTTTTTTGAGTCTTATGATTAATTTTAAAGGGGGACATATGCAAAATCTATCTGAAATAACTATTTCTATACATCTTCTTTCAGGAGATCCGATTGTATTTAAAATTGAGGCGAACGAAGACAGACAGAGGAATGCTGGAACCAGAATCGAACGCAGTATGGATGCCAACTATATAGGGGTCGAGCTGGACGGAAAACTTGTTATCATCCCAACAAACAATATACAAAAAATTGAAATCCTGCCTGCACCTACCGCCATGATATCCCATGTAGTTAAGGGTGCGAAATCAGAATCTTAGATCTAAGAGAATTGTCTGGTTAACAAGACTGTATAAACCGATTTAGAAAAAATTCGGATTTGTTGATAAAGCCAATGGTGAATAATATTTGGCAATGGCCTATTCACCCTCAAATTCAGGCCCATAAATCGCTCTGTATTTTTTCGATATTAACCCCATATATCGAGTTTCCAGTATTTGGCGAGTGTGTTGATCTGCTATAAATGACAGGTTTTTGATACCTTAAATAATTTGTGATATCATTTTTTCAATAGGGCAAATTCTTTTCGCAGGGTTTGCCCTTTCTATTTTTATGGTATATGTAATGAACAAGAATCGGATTCAGGATGTGCTTATGGTAAGATGTACGAAAGATGAGATCCTGTGTCAATGGTATTCATGATTTAGTTTTCACGATATTTTTAATTGAAAAGTGGCGGCAGGAATATAATACAGAAAGGCCCCACAGCAGTCTTGATTATCGCCCGCCAGCACCGGAGGCTATAATGCCTTTACACCTTGATCCTTTTTGGCTGTCGTCTTCACAGGAAAATGTTACACAAATTCTAACTTAAAGTGTGGTACAAAAAGTGGGGACAGGTCAAATCAATGAAAAACAAACTGAAAAGAAATAGGAAAAGTTGATGAAAAAAAAATTTGGGATTCCCCTTCTAAGTATCTGTTTGTTATTCTTTTTTGCCTGTGTTTCTGCACAACCCACGGTGAAAACAAAAGAAGTTAAACAAAATTTGCCCGTTGAAAAACAGGAATCTGTAACACATAGAACTCCAACGGGTCGTTTGAAGTGGCCTCGATCCATCGAGCATGAAAAAGGGACCTTAAAGGTCTATCAGCCCCAGATCGAAAAATGGGAAAAAGGGGTTATGAAGTATCGCATGGCTATTGAAGTGCTCCTGAAGAAAGATCCTAAACCGGTTTACGGGGCATTATGGGTCAAGGCAAACACAGATACGGATCTGGATGAACGCCTGGTTCGGATAAGAGATATAAAGGTCTCAAATATTTCCATTCAATGGACAGATGTAGAAAAGGTCAAAAAGCTTGAAAAATTCATTAATGATAACCTGAAAGGCAAAGAACATATTGTTTCCCTGGACAGGGTCCTGGCAGACACGGCAAAAGATTCTGAAATAATGGCTGTCAGGAAAACAAAAGTCAAAATGGATCCTCCACAGATCATCGTAAGTCAGGAACCCTCAGTTCTGCTTATTGTTGATGGTGCTCCGGCACTTCAGCCAATAGCGGATACAGGCTTGAGCTTTGTGGTTAACGCTAACATGGATCTGTTCCATGCCGCATCTTTAAAAAAATACTATCTTTTTATCGGTGAGCAGTGGCTTTCATCTTCAACCCTTGATAAAGGGTGGAAAAGCAATATAACCCCTCCGGACGCTTTTAAAAAGATTCCCGATAATTATGAGCGGGCCTATGTCAAGGATCTGCTGCGGACAAAATCAGACAAAAAAGTTAAAGTGATTTGGGCAAAACCCCCGGCTGAACTCATTTTGATTGACGGGGACCCGTCCATTGAAAGCATCCCGGGCACAAACCTGATGTTTGTTAAAAATACCGAGCAGAATCTTTTTATCAATAAATCGGAAGGACTTTACTATTATCTTTCAGCCGGACGCTGGTTCAAGTCTAAACGCTTAACAGGACCCTGGACATCGGCTGGCAGTAAACTGCCCGAAGACTTCAGCAAAATACCCGATAAAAGCCCCAAAGCCTTTGTCCGGGTATCCGTGCCCGGTACAGCAGAAGCAAAGGAAGCTGTTATCGAAGCGCAAATTCCTAGAAAGATAACGGTTAAGCGTAAAAAAACAACGGTGGACGTTGAATACCACGGAAAACCCCAGTTTAAGTCAATTGAAGGGACCACGCTGGCGTATGCCGTTAATACGACCCGGGATGTGATCCGCTACGATGATAAATACTATTGCTGTTATCAGGGCGTCTGGTTTATTTCCAAAAAACCGAAAGGGAAATGGAAAGTTTGTGATACGGTTCCCAAAGAAATATACAGGATCCCTCCAAGCAATCCGAAGCATAACATCACTTATGTAGATGTTCAAATGTACGATTCCGAAACAGTCACCTTTGGCTATACATCCGGTTATACCGGCAGCTATGTAAGCGGGGACACGGTTGTCCAGGGAACCGGACATCACTACAGCTCAACCGTCTATTATTATAATGGTTATCCAAACTACTACTGGTATCCTTATACCTACAGCACCTGGGGATACAGCTCTTATTATTACGGCGGACCCTACTACTATTATCCCTATTACTATTATGACTATTATGATTACGGTTATACCACAAAACATGAAGGGAAATACGGATCCGGAAATACCTATCATTATGGCCCTTACAGTGAAACCCATTATTCCGGAAAGATTGGTGACACAAAATTTGAAACAGAACAGTACCGAACCCCCTATGACAACTGGGGCGAAACAACTCTAAAGCGCGGAGACGACTGGGTAAAGACCCAGCATTATTCCAATAATAAAGGAACCGTTCGAAGCATAGAGACATCCAAGGGCGGTGCCGGTGTAAGATTCAAGGGAGATAATCACAGCGGTGGTATTTATAAGTCAGGCAATGATGATCTTTACGCAGGCAAAGACGGAAACATTTATAAACGGGATGAAAACGGATGGTCCAAGCGCGAAGACGGAGAATGGAATGAAGTCAGCCGTGGAAATAAAGAATCTTTAGAAGCAAAAAGAGCCGATGGGTCTAAGTTAAGCCCGGAGAAACAAGCTGGGTTGCAGGAAAGGTTTAAAGAAAAAACCGGCAGTAACCGTTCTTATACAAACAGGGATCTTGATCAGTATAAATCTAAGAAAAGGAGTACTGACACAAGAAAACTGGGAGGTTCTAAAACATACAGAGATTTAAACAGAGACCTGAATAGAGACTATTCTGCCCGAAAACGCGGCACCCAGCGTACCCGGAATAGTTATTCAAGCTCGTCAAGGCGCTCCGGCAGCCGGAGTTTCGGCGGAAGAAGCTCAGGTGGTCGCAGGGGTGGTGGCGGCCGGCGAAGATAGAAACGAGACCGAAAGAATCACAACCGAGATTGTTCCCTCCATGCGCGGCAGCATGATGCGCTTCGAATTTCCAGAAGGACAGGAAGCGCGCATTTTATTAGACATCAATCCGAGTGTCTTAGGGGACGTTGATGCAGAACGTGCCTTAACCCCTCATGATTTTTTGCGGTATGCCCTTTGTTTTTCCTTTGAGGTCCGGGTTTCAGCCTTCTTTCGTGCTTTCGATCTCTCGTGTTTTAATGATTTCATCCATCCCTCACAACTCTCTGAAGAACTTCATGACGGCGTCAATCTCGTTCTGTGACACATACGGTATAATAATAGTTTAACAATCCCACAGTAACAGCACCCCAATCACCCTGTAAAACCATCCTGTAGTGTGGCGGGAGGTGGCTGGCGTATGCCGACACGGCAGGAACTGTCTGCCTTGTATCAAAAAGGCATCGGCAAGCGCAATATGGACTTCGGTTTTAAGACCACCGGCGGGGCTGTCTGTGGCTCCTTGGCTCTGGATTAATCGGTATTGTCTGTATCAGTAGGAAGGTTAAGAAATAAACAACCGAACAAAATCAAATATATAACAACAAAGGCAGGGTCATTTGGCTCTGCCTTTCTATTTCTGCGGGTTGTGTTATCTGCTATATATTCCAGCATTTGACAACCCTCGAAACCGTGTGATACTCGAATTATATCACTATAGATTTCGATGATTGTCGAATTACATAGATTGGCAAGAAATCATTCGCAGAGAATCGGCCAAATTAGGGGCGAATTTTAGAGTATATCATCAAAATTGCCGAGGTTCAGAA
>JAUVTO010000213.1 GCA_030601485.1 Desulfobacterales bacterium
ATGGATGATCGATCTTCATAAGGAATATCCGGCGGATATCGGGGTGTTTTCTCCCATTCTCTTGAACCTGATATGTCTTGAGCCGGGTCAGGCAATGTTCCTTCCGGCCGGAGAACTTCATGCTTATCTTGATGGCGTAGGAATTGAATTAATGGCAAACTCGGACAATGTACTAAGGGGCGGTCTGACGCAAAAGTATATTGATATGCCGGAGCTATTGAATGTCCTTAATTTTGAAGAACACGAGGTAACTATCCTTGAGACAAAACAGATCAACCAATGTGAATGTATATATGCAAGTCATGCCGAGGAGTTTGTTCTGTCTATTATCCATGTAGAACAAGGTATGATCTATAACAGTCCCGCCCACAGGAGCATTGAAATACTCCTTTGTACAGATGGAAAAGCAACGATTACCGATCTCGGGAAAAATGATCAGGTTTCCATCGACAGGGGAAAATCGATTTTAATACCTGCAGGTGTAACAAAATACAGTCTCCAGGGAAATGCCGCCTTTTACAAAGCAGCGGTCCCGCTTTAGCGTTTGAAAAAAGTCTTGACATAAAAGAGTCGATACTATAGAGTTTTATTTATAATTTTTGCGTTTTTTATGGCAAAAAATATTTAAATTTATTGAGTGTGAAGTGCCTGAAGTTAAGGTATTCTGTCAATTTTATCTAAAATAAATAGCCGGAGCGTAGCGACTCCTTAACTTTAGATCACTTCAAACTTTAGATCACTTTTAACTTTTCCGGTTTATCCGGGTTAGGTATTGCGAAACACGTTATATAACGTAAGGAAAATAAATGGTGCATAATAGATCAGGTAGGTATTATTTTAATTATTGGTATTTTTTTAATATCGGTCTGCCTGGGGTGCGCTGATACAAGAACAACTTGCAAAGCGAAAAAAACCGTGGGTAGACGGAAAACCCCACGGTTTTTTTATTTTTAAAGGCCGTGGAGAAAAAAACTTCGCGGCCTTTTTTGTTTAAAAGGAGGAGTCTATCATGACATATTTAGGCAAACGAATCCGGATAGAGCGGATACAGAACCGGGATACCGGAAAGATGGTAATTGTTCCAATGGATCACGGCATTTCAATGGGTCCCATAGACGGTCTCAAGGATATGAAAACTGCAATCCATAAAGTGGCCGAAGGGGGAGCAAATGCCATAGTGGAGCATAAGGGTTTGGTGGGTGAAGGTCACCGCGGGGGAGGTAAGGATATCGGACTGATAATCCATTTGTCCGCCTCCACGAGCCTTTCGCCGTATCCCAATGTGAAAACACTGGTCTGTACGGTTGAAGAGGCGATCAAACTCGGTGCAGATGCTGTATCCATACATGTGAATTTAGGGAACGGCCAAGAAAAAGAGATGCTTAATGATTTTGGGCGGGTGAGCAATGAAGCCCGCATGTGGGGCATGCCATTGCTTGCCATGATTTATCCAAGAGGCGAGAAAATCAAAAATGAATACGATGTAAACGCGGTTAAGCATGCCGCACGTGTGGGAGATGAGATGGGCGCAGATATTGTAAAAGTTTCATATACCGGCTCTGTGGAGACATTTAAGGAAGTCGTATCGGGCTGTTCGGTTCCTGTTGTAATTGCCGGTGGTCCTAAAATGGATTCAGACCATGAGATCCTCGAAATGGTAAAAGGTTCTATTGACGCAGGGGGTTCAGGGGTCTCCATAGGCCGCAATGTGTTTCAGCATAAGGATCCTACGCGAATGGTACGGGCGATCTCAGCCATTGTTCATGAAGGCTTCAATGTGGAAGATGCGCTTAAAATTCTAACTCGGGAGTAATATTATGCGAAAACTATGGGTAAAGGTAGATCCCTGGGATAAGAAAATAGTGACCACAGCTCTTGAAGGTGGTGCGGACGGGATCATGGTGCCCAAGGGATTTTCCCAAAAAGTAAAAGAGCTGGGAAGGATTCAGACCATTTCTGAAGACGGTGACCTAAAGCTTGGGAAAGACGTGGTCTTCTTCACCATAAAAAGCGGCGAAGACGAAGAAAAAATAGTCAAGCTCAGTCAGAATAAGCATGTCATTCTTGAGTGCACTGACTGGACAGTCATTCCCCTTGAGAACCTTATCGCAAAAGGCGCAAAGGTCATTGCACAGGTTCGCGATTTAAAAGAGGCGCAAACCGCTTTCGGTATTCTTGAAAAAGGGGTAGAACATGTTCTTTTCAATACGGATGATGTGATAGAGCTGAAAAAAGCACTCTCCTGGTTTGGTTCGGAAGGGGATAAAATATCTCTTCAAGCGGCTGAAATCGTGGAAGTCAGGTCAGTGGGGATGGGAGACAGGGTCTGTGTGGATACCTGCACATCAATGGACATGGGCCAGGGCATGCTGGTTGGGAACAGCAGCAGTGCTCTTTTTCTAATACATGCCGAAAGCATTTCCAATCCTTATGTATCTCCCAGGCCTTTCCGGGTGAATGCGGGACCCGTGCATTCATACACAAGAATTCCGGACGGAAAAACAAAGTATCTCTCAGAGCTTTCATCCGGAGATCCGGTGATGATCGTGGATTTTAAAGGCAATACAATAACCGGTATTGTGGGGCGCTTAAAAATTGAAAAACGTCCATTGATGCTGGTAAAGGCTGTTTTTAAGGGTAAAGAGATTACAAGTATTGTTCAAAACGCTGAAACAATCCGGCTGACAAGCCCTGACGGCAAGGCGGTATCTGTTGTGAATCTATCGCCCGGTGATAAGGTCCTGGTGGCCATGGAAGAGGGCGGCAGGCATTTTGGCATTAAGATAGAAGAGTCTATTACGGAAAAATAAGGTAAAACTTTTCTTCTCGCCACTAAGGCACCAAGACACTAAGAACGAATAACAAAATAAGCTCCTTTGTGTCTTGGTGGCAAATATTTCTTGGTTCCGGCTCGTCCGAGTTGGGTAAGGGAGTTACATTTTTTAATCATCAAGAAACGGTGGAACCGATTCACCATCAACAAGATCCTCGTAAATCTCGCGAGCCCTAACAACATGAAATCTGTCATCCTTTACCATCACTTCAGCCGCCCTTGGCCTGGAACAGTAATTGGACGACATGGTAAAGCCATACGCACCCGCGCTCATCACCGCAATGAGATCGCCTTTCTTTACATCGGGCATCTTGCGGTCTACCGCCAGAAAATCCCCGGTCTCGCAAATCGGACCAACAACATCAGCTGTTATCGGCTGATTTTCAGTGCTTATAACCGGTTCAATAGCATGAAAAGCACCATACAGTGTGGGGCGCATCAGATCGTTCATACCTGCATCAACAATAACAAACTCCTTAACTTTTCCCGATTTTC
>JAUVTO010000137.1 GCA_030601485.1 Desulfobacterales bacterium
AGATCGGGCATCTTATAAGCCCGGGGCCTGATCCCCATACTCACAAGCAGATTCACACATTCGCCTCTTGTTATCATGGTTCCTTGAGAAGGAACCTGGGCGATAACCTCGTCTTTTTTTATATTATTGCTGTACGTACTCCATATTTCTCCCCTGCGCAAGCTGTTTTCTTCCAGGATAATCCGAGACTGTCGTACAGAAAGCCCTTTAAGGTTTGGCATCAAAATAGACTTTGCGCCTTTTGAAATTATTATTCTGACGTCACGTCCCTTTTTTATTTCCGATCCCGGTTCCGGTTCCTGGAAAATAACGTTGTTTTCAGGAACGTCAGCGCTATATTCCGACCCTTTAACCTTTGTGTTAAGCCCCAAATCGGTTAATAACTCAAGAACATAGACAACGTTTTTCCCGGAAAGATCAGGAATCACTACAGTATCTTCACTCTTTATAATAAGCGTGAGGGTGAAATAAGCACTTGCACCAACGATCAGGACAAATAAAAAAAACAGGGCGCCAAGTTTTAATATTCGTGAGATCACTTTTTCCGTTTCATACAGACCGAAAAAAAACCGTCCATGTTGTTAAGATGAGGAAAGGTTTTTAAATATCCGTCACGAGTTACAAGGGAACAGGCATCAAAGGATAATCCTGTCGATTTTTTTTCTATAGCAAACTTAGCATGTTTATTCAAAAAACCTTTTATCACCGATTCATTTTCCTCGGGTTCCATGCTACAGACAGCATAAACCAAAACACCGGACGGCTTAACAAAATGTGCAAGGTTGTCCAGAAACAGAGCCTGTCTTTTTTGGCAGTATGCCAAGTTTTGCTGTGACGCTCTCCATTTTATATCCGGATTCCTTCTTAAAACACCCAGGTTTGAACAGGGTGCATCCAGAAGAATACGGTCAAACTTTCCAAAGTGTTCCCGATTTAAGGGGCTACTTAGGTCGTGAATACAGGTGGTCACAATGGAAACGCCAAGTCGATGCATTTCGGATTCTAACCGCATAAGCTTGTTTTCATCTTTGTCCATTGCAACAAGTCTTCCGCTGTTTTTCATCATCTGGGCGATATGCCCGGTTTTCCCACCCAGACCTGCACATGCATCTAAAATAGTTTCACCGGACTGAGGGTTTAAATGAAGGGTAACCAGCTGGGCCGCCTCATCCTGGACCTGAAATAGACCATTTTCAAATGCTTCTATGTTTGGGATAGATCTTTTTGGGTTGAAAAAAAAGACCCCGTCCGGCGCATAATTTGTGATCTTAATCTTTTCGGCATATCTCTCAAGAGCTTTCACCAGTTTTTTCCGGTTTGTCTTAAGGGTATTGCAGCGCACGGTTATGGGAGGAATGGTGTTGATTGCATCACAGAGCAGCCCGGTCTCTTTCAATCCGAACCGATCCAGCCATCTCTTAATAAGCCATTCCGGAAAAGACTTTTTTATTGCCAATGCTTTTACCGGATCTTTGTCAACATCAGGAAAAGTCACATATCCATATTCTCTGACGGCATTTCTCAGGAGACCGTTTACATATCCCACAACCCAGGGCGCAGCAGCAGCTTTTGTCATTTCAACCGATGTATTTACCGCGGCGGATACGGGTATTCTGTCTAAATATATTATCTGGAAAAGCCCGAGTCGCAGAATATTCAAAACGTTAGGATTGATTTTATTCAGGCGGGTTTTAGAAAAATAGTCTATGATCCAGTCGAGCCGGCCTCGCCATCTCAGAACGCCATATACCAAAGCTTGAAGTAAGGCCCGATCCTTTTTTGAAAAAAGAGCCTTTTCCCGGAAAACATCTTCCAAAAGGTTATCCAGAGTGTTGCGCTCTTTATTTAGGGTGTTCAATATATACAGAGCCGTTTTACGGACTTCATCCGCCATGGGTATAAGTCTTTAGTACCTAAGTTATAAATTTTGTGCTTTTTATGGCAAAACTTTTTTCTTTTCGCCACTAAGACACTAAGTCACGAAAATGATTTTAAATAAAATAGTTTTCCTTTGTGTCTTCGTGCTTTTGTGGCAATTTTTTCCGGCTTGTCCGGGTCAGGTATCAGCTTAAAGTTGTTCCGGGAGGAATCTTATATCCTTGCAGAAAATCCTTGATCAAAAGACGTTTTCCCGATTCACCCTGAATTTCGATCACAGACAGGACTCCCTTTCCGGTTGCAACGCACAATTCGTCAGGAAATCTTTTGATCACGGTTCCCGGGGTTTCGACAGTATCAATTATAATAGGCCTGGCCTTAAAGATCTTAAGACGTTTGTTACCATGAAATGTAAATGCGCCGGGCCATGGCGTCATTCCGCGAACAAATGCCTCTAAAGTTTGGGCCGGCACTTCCCAATTCATACGACCGTCATTCTTTTTAAGCAGTGGTGCGTAGGTAGCTTGGATATGGTCCTGTGAAATAGGCTTTATGTCACCGGTTTCAATACGTTCTATGGTCCGTATCAAAACATCTGCCGAAAGAATAGCCAGGCGGTCATGAAGGGTGCCTGAAGTGTCGTCAGATAAAATTTTAATTTTTGAAGACAGGAGAATGTCACCGGTATCCAGGCCTTCATCCATTAACATAGTCGTGACGCCCGTCTCTATTTCTTCATTTATAATCGCCCACTGGATAGGCGCCGGTCCACGATATTTGGGCAAGAGCGATGCATGAACATTTATGGTGGCTATTTTGGGTATTGCAAGGATATTTTTTGGAATAATGTGTCCATATGCAACCACGGCAATGATGTCGGGTTTGTGTTTTGCCATCCGGTTTGCGAACTCGACAGTTCGGACAGATGTCGGCTGATCAACTTCACATCCCAGGCTTATGGCAACTTCCTTTACAGGAGGAGGGATGACTTTGCGACCCCGCCCTTTTGGCCGGTCAGGCTGGGTGACTACCAGAGCCATATTTTGGTTGCTTTTATGGAGAGCTTTTAATGCGGGCACTGCAAATTCCGGGGTGCCCATGAAAATTATTTTAGCCTTTTTCTTCATCTGTTTTTCAAATTCTTTTTTACACATCTTTTATACATTTCTCTTTTTAGGGAACTTATTCGATCTATAAACAAGATACCGTTTAAATGGTCAATCTCATGCTGCAGCACCACAGATAATAATCCTTCCGCTTCTATACGCAGAGGTTTTTCTTTACTGTCAAAACCTTCAACAAGAACAGAAGCCGCTCGTTTAACATTTGCCCTGAAATCAGGGACGCTCAGGCATCCCTCGTCTTCAGAAATTGTGGTCCCTTCACTCTCTATGATCCTGGGATTAATCAGGACCTGTAACGCTCGTTTTTCGTCTTTAGGCGAAACATCATAAATTAAAAGACTTTTATTAATTCCTACCTGTATTGCAGCCAGGCCAATGCCCGGCGCCTGGTACATAATGGACGCCATGTCTTTAATTAAATTCCGAATCTTTTCGTCGATATTTTCAACCGGTTTCGTAGGCTCACTCAAAAATTTGTCCGGATACGTCAATATTTTTAGTGTTTCCATATTATGACTTCTTTTCCTTTTTTGCATATGAGACCTGCAATATATTTACACTTGTGACCATAGCTGAAACAAGACCGACTATCATAACGGGAAATATCTGGATTGCATGATTTGCCAGCGTATAACCAGCAGCATCTTTTGAAGAAACCCCGAAAAGGACCAGGGCAAAGACACCGCCTGCCTCCCAAATTCCCCAGTAGCCGGGTACAGAGGGAAGTGCTATAAAAAAACAGATTATGATCATGTGCGCGGAGATTTCAGCAAACGACAGTTCTATGCCCGGACACCCTTGAGCCATTATATAATATGAAAAAGCTGCAAGAGCCCAAATAAAAACAGACAGCCCAAAACAAATGCATATCTTGGACGGATACTTAACCAAAGCAAAACCAGAGGTAAAATTTTCGACAACGTTCACAAGAGGCTCACAAATTTTTTTTTGTATTTTGTTTTTAAATTCGGGCCCGGAAAAGAAAAACAGATACGGAATCGACATGATTAAGCGGTTTATTGCTTTTCTTGTTTTGCCGAAGCCGACCATGATAATCCCGACAATAAGGAGTATAAGCAGCTTGAAGGTCCCTCCACCTGCTGAAACAAGAGTTTCTCTGTTGAGATGATACTTGCCAAAAACAATATCAAGGTTTGGATCTATAGGTACCGTTGCAAGCAGTATCGAAAAAAGTATCAGCAGGATGCCGACATCAAATACCCGTTCGGCAGCAACCGTTGCAAGTCCTGTTGAAAAGGGTATATTTTCCTTCTTCTGGAGAACAGCCGGTCTTGCAACTTCTCCGACCCTGCCCGGAAGGATACAGTTTATCATAAAACCGATCATCAAAGGATGAAATGCCTGCCAGAAACTTACTTTGGCTGCCGATTCCAGTATGATCTGCCATCGAAATACTCTTAAAACAAAACTTGTTAAAAGAACCAAAACAGCCGGAAATATCCAAAAATAATTAATTGAAATAACATAAGCCAAAAGATCGGCCACTGGCACGTTTCTGAATGTCAGATAAAGTGCCAGGGCGGATATTGTCATCCCTATAATCAGAGAAATGGTTATGTTTTTTTTCATAAGAGATACAAAAGACCTGGTCGAAATAAGAAAGCTTGAGGATTATCAAGACAGGATTTTGCGTGCTTTTACAATATCTTTTTTAATCTGTTCAGACAGTTCGGAAATATTTGAAAATTTTTTTTCATCTCTGATGCGTTGTATGAAGTTAACACGGATTTTTCGGTCGTATATATTTTCATTAAAGTCCAGGATATGAACTTCCACGGAAAATACCTGGTCGCCGAAAGTGGGGCTGTAGCCGATATTGGCAACTCCTTTGTGTGTTTTACTTCCTAATTCCACGCTGACGGCATAAACCCCGGTTTTTGGGCATAGTTCATCATGAAGGATAATATTTGCAGTGGGAAACCCCAGAAGTCTCCCCCCCCTGTTCCGTCCGGTTGTGACAACACCTCTGATCTGGTAGTGACGACCCAACAGTTTTTGGGCTTCGGCCACCCTGCCTGCCATTACAAGTTTGCGCGTCCGGGTGCTGCTGATTCTATCATGGTTTTTATTTAACGTCTGTATCCAATCGGCCACGATTACTTCAAATCCGAGAGTTTTAGCATATTTTTGTAACAGCTTGATATTCCCTTTACGATTTTTACCAAAAGTATAATCTTCTCCTACAACAATGGCTTTCATACCGATACGTGTCAACAGTATGTCCTCAACAAACTCTTTTGCCGATATGGCCGCAAATTCCAAGGTAAAGGGAATACAAATAAGAACATCTATTCCTGAGATTTCAATAAGCTCAACTTTCTGTTCATACAGAGTTATCAATGGCGGGTGGTCGTTTTGTTTTAATACACGCACAGGGTGGGGCTCAAAAGTCATGACTATTGATGTACCGTCAATGGCGTCGGCTTTTTCTATCACCTCATGAAAAAGAGCTTGATGTCCGATGTGAACACCATCGAAATTGCCAATGGTAATCACGGAGTTTTTATACGGTTTTTCAACCTTATCGATATGTTCAACAAGATCCATTCTAACGTTTCCCGTCCAATTATGATGGTTGAATTCCAGTTTTTACAAATTCAACCGGTTAATGATCTTGACAAAATTAACAAAAAATTAATATAAAACAGCTTGCACTTTAAATCAATGTTTTTTAG
>JAUVTO010000145.1 GCA_030601485.1 Desulfobacterales bacterium
ATGCTGATGTCCATCTCTTTCTTCAATGCGGCAACAACAGAAGTGGCAAGCTCCGGAAGCGAGGTCCCCAGTGCTACAATGGTCAGGCCGATGAACTTTTCACTGACACTGAACACTTTCATGATAGCAACAGCCGAATCAATAAGGACTTCCGCACCCACAACCACACCGATGATTCCCGCCGTGATCCATACAACCTGCCGGGTTCTTGAAGTTACATATTCGATTTCTTCCGCGGCATGTGCGAAAGCAACACTATGGCTTTTTAAGTCTCGCCGGGATTCTTTAACGGCGATATAACAATTGAAGCATGTATATAAGATAATTCCACCGAAAAGCGATGCACCTTCAAGTCTGCCGATTTTCGAATTAAAAGAAATCAGCAAAAGATATAAGGATACACCGAGCATAATCGGTATGTCTCGCCGAAATACTGACAGATTACTCTTTATCGGATGTATTAATGCTGCCAAACCCAGAACAAGAGCAATGTTACAAATGTTACTTCCCACGACATTTCCCACGGCGATCATGCTTTTATCTTTAATCGAAGAGACAACACTGATAAACAGTTCGGGCGCCGAAGTTCCGAATGCCACTATAGTCAAACCGATAAAAAGCGGTTTCAAGCCGAGATTTCGTGCAAGACTCGAAGATCCTTTGACCAGCCAGTTGGCGCCATAATAGAGCATCAACAACCCAATAACAAAATAGACCAGATTAAGTATCATACCCAAAAGCCCCGTAAAAAATTTGCGTATCATACATACTTGTGCTAAACTATCATGTCAAATATAACCTCTACATATTATACTTTTTGCCAAATGACTGAAAAATGGTTGCAGTAACATTTCAGATTGCTGTAACTATTCAACAAGTTAAATAGGACGCAGATTTTCGCAGATATACACAGATAATATTATTATTTATAATTTAAAAAACTGTTTAATCTGTGTTCACCTGCCCGCTCGTGCCTTGCAATGGCAGGCGGATCTGTGTCCCAAAAAAGGAAATTCCTATACTATCAAGTTAAAAAAAGGAGAACCCAATCATGAATCAAGGCTTGTCTGAAAGCCGGTCGAAAATCGATGAAATTTGTATCAATACTATTCGCACACTTTCCATGGATGCTGTTCAAAAAGCCAACTCCGGCCATCCCGGTGCGCCAATGGGTCTTGCTCCCGCAGCCTATATCCTCTGGACTCGTGTGATGAAACATAATCCCAAAAACCCCGGATGGCTGGACAGGGACCGATTTGTGCTTTCAGGCGGACATGCCTCAATGCTCCTTTACAGCTTGCTTCATCTTTCGGGTTATGGTGTAACCCTCGATGATATAAAGAATTTCCGTCAGTGGGGTAGTAAGACACCGGGACATCCTGAATTCGGGCACACTCCGGGAGTAGAAACAACGACCGGTCCACTTGGGCAGGGCTTTGCTAATGCCGTGGGGATGGCTATGGCAGAACGGCACCTTGCAGCCCGCTTTAACCGTGAAGGATATGAGATTGTCGACCATTTCACATACATGATGTGCGGAGACGGAGACATGATGGAAGGGATGTCTTCTGAAGCCGCATCCCTTGCCGGACATCTGGGCCTTGCCAGACTCATCTGTATTTACGATGACAACAAAATCTCAATTGAAGGGAGCACCAACATAACTTTTACGGAAGACGTTGCCCTGCGTTTTAAGGCCTATAACTGGCATATTCTGAAAGTTGATAACGGAAATGATATGGATGCAATTTTCAATGCCCTCCAGAAAGCCAAAACTGAGACCGAACGCCCGTCACTGATTGTCCTGCGCACCCATATTGCTTTTGGAAGCCCCAATAAACAGGATACAGCAGATGCCCACGGCGCACCGCTTGGCGAAGAAGAGGTTCGCCTGACAAAAAAAGTCCTGGGTGTTCCTGAAGAACCCTCTTTTTTCATACCCGAGCAGGCGCTGAATAGATGCAGAGAATGCATCGACGCAGGGAATGAAGCCGAAGCCGACTGGCAGGAAAAATATCAGGCTTACAACAAAGAATATCCTGATCTGGCAAAACAATGGGTTGATGCCATGAGCGGTTTTTTAACAGCAGGATGGGATGCCAGTATACCCGAATTTTCAACTTCCGATGGACCCATTGCAACCCGTGCGGCATCAGGCATGGTTTTGAATGCCATTGCAGCAAAACTCCCCACACTTATCGGCGGTTCTGCTGATCTTGCCCCTTCAAACAAAACATATATGGACGCTTCCCATGAATTTCAGAAAGATGCTTACGACGGCCGCAATATTCGTTTCGGTGTCCGGGAGCACGCCATGGGAGGAATAATCTCCGGAATGTTTCTTCACAATGGCCTGCGCCCGTATGGCGGAACATTCCTTGTTTTTGCCGACTATTTGAGGCCGGCAATTCGCGTTGCCAGCCTTATGAAACTTCCGGTAATATATGTCTTTACTCACGACAGCATTGCGGTGGGCGAAGACGGCCCCACTCACCAGCCCGTTGAACAGATTGCCAGCCTGCGAGCAATTCCGGGCCTTGCGGTTATCCGCCCTGCGGATGCTTCTGAAACCGCCCAGGCATGGCGTCATGCCGTAAAAAACACAAGCGGTCCGTTAGCTCTGATTCTAAGCCGCCAGAAACTCCCGGTATTAAACCGAGACCATACAGAAAACGGGCTGACAGACGGAGCTTATATCCTGGCGGATTGCGAGAGCAAGCCCGATATTATCCTGATTGCCACAGGATCGGAAGTGCATATTGCCATTGAAGCCCAAAAACGTCTTGCCTTGGAAAATATTTCAGCCCGGGTTGTGAGCATGCCGAGCTGGGAGCTTTTTGAACAAACCCCTCAGGAATACAAAGACCGTGTACTTTTGCCGGATGTAACCGTACGTCTTGCCATAGAAGCCGGTTCTCCCATGGGATGGGAACACTATGTCGGAAACAGCAGCGCCATTATTGGCATAAAAGATTTTGGTGCTTCCGCACCGGGCGAAACCGTAATGAAAAAATTTGGCTTTACACCTGAAAACATTGTTCAAAAAGCCATGGACCTTTTGAAAAAATAGCCCGTTTATTTTGTTTAGAGGTCCAGGAGTTAAAATACAATGAAACTCTCACAAAACGCACTAAAAATATTACAAAAAAGATATTTTGCCAAAGGTGAAACCTGGGAAAAATTGTGTGGAAGGGTAGCGAATAAAGTGGCAGGCGCCGAAGAAAAGCCCCAAGACCGTGCAACATGGGAGAAAGAATATAAAAAGATTATGATGGACCTGGATTTTTTACCCAACAGCCCCACGTTGCGAAATTTTGGCAGAAATCAAGGGTGTGGAAGCGCCTGTTTTGTTCTTCCGGTGGAAGATAGCAGGCGAAGTATTTTTAAAACACTTTCTGACGCCGTGGATGTGCAGGCTTACGGAGGTGGAACAGGGATGAGCTTTTCAAGCCTTCGTCCCAAAGGAGACCGGATTACTTCCACCGGAGGAACGGCTTCAGGCCCGCTTTCTTTCATAGAAATTTTTGATTTCACAATCGGAGATATCATAAAACAAGGAGGCACCCGCGATGGAGCCAATATGGGAGTCCTTCGGGTTGATCATCCCGATATTGAGAGCTTCTTAACCGCCAAGATTCTGGAAGGAGAGCTGAAAAATTTCAATTTGTCTGTGGGCATCACAGATGTCTTTATGACCGCTGTTGAGAATGACAGGGATTATGATCTGGTGTTTAATGATAAAATTTACAGCGTCCTTTCTGCGCGCGAAATTTGGGAAACAATTATTGACGGCGCCTGGAAAAACGGAGAGCCGGGTATCGTCTTTTTAGATACCATTAACAGAAACAATCCCCTGCGTCCAATGGGTGAAATTGAGGCCACAAACCCCTGTGGAGAGCAGCCGCTTTTGCCTTACTGTTCCTGTAACCTTGGATCCATAAATCTTTCCCGGATGGTCAGTGGTAATTGGGTTAAAGGAAAAGCAAAAATTGATTGGGAAAAACTGCGTAAAATTGTTCGGATCGGTGTTCGTTTCCTCGATTCGGTAATCACGGTAAATAATTATCCTATTACGGAAATCGAAAAAATGACCCTGAAAACCAGACAGATCGGCCTGGGAATCATGGGCTTTGCCGATATGTGCATCAAGCTTCACATTCGATACGGATCCGATGAGTCTGTGAATCTGGCAAAAGAAATAATGACCTTTATTTACGATATTGCCAACGAAACTTCCATTGGACTGGGCAAAGAAAAAGGTGTAGCGCCGGTCTATGATGAATATGAGTTTTTCGTTCCCAAAAGACGCAATGGCACGCTTACAACCGTTGCCCCCACAGGGACGCTCTCATTAATTGCTAATTGTTCATCTGGGTGTGAACCGAACTTTGCATTTAACTATACCAAGGAGTGTCTGGAGGGAGAAAAGCTTGACATGGTTCCCGATGTGGTCCGGGAATGGCATGGAAAAAAGGGACCCGAGTCTTTGCCTGAATTTTTTGTCACTACAAATGATGTTTCCGTTGAGGAACACATTATGATACAGGCTGCATTTCAGCACAACGGCGTTGACTCGGGCGTATCAAAAACGATCAATGCACCTTATGGCACAGACACATCCGAGGTTTCCCAAGCCTTTTTCAAAGCATGGAAAATGGGGTGCAAGGGGATCACATTTTACCGGGAAGGTTCCCGTGATGTCCAGGCTTTATATACGAAAAAGAAAGCGGTAGAACCTGAAAGAACAGCTAAATTAAACAGAGGGGAACTCAAACATCGTCCAAGGGCGACCACCGGACCGAGTATCAAAATGAAAACCGCCTGCGGCAAACTCTATGTTGATCCTCATTTTGACAAAGACGGAGTGGTGGAAGTTTTCATCAGAACCGTAGGCGGCGGCTGTGCTGCGAACACCAAGGCGCTGGGTGTGCTTTTGTCTTACTGTCTCCGGGCCGGCATATCTACTGAAAAGATAATTCGCTCCATGAAATCTATCCATTGCTCTGCTTGTACAAAGGCAATTTCCGCAGGAAAAGATGTGGAAGTAAACAGTTGTGCGGCCGGAATGGGCAAAGCGCTTGAGGTTGCCATAGAGAATGCGGACTTGTACCGTGAAGTCGCAAAACGGATTGAAGATGCAGACATTCATTTTAACGAACATAATACAGAAAAAATCAAAGATATTTGCTGTCCTGATTGTGGTGCACCGGTTCACCGGGCCGAAGGCTGTATGGTTTGCTCCAATATGGAATGTGGGTGGACCCGGTGTTA
>JAUVTO010000114.1 GCA_030601485.1 Desulfobacterales bacterium
TGATAAATTCGGTTAAATGCTTTTGTAAAAGAAGCGCCCCCTCTTTATCTTCATCATGGAAATAACGAACGTCTTGATTATGATAATTAACCTTTTGAATCCCCGCTACTCTGAAACCGTTATGGGTCAAAAAAGCAGAAAGTCTTTCCATCAATTTTTTATTTTCTTTATTCGTATAATGCACATATACTGTGTAGATTCCGGGTTGAATGATGTCCTGTGGCGCACTTATTTTTTTTCCCCCAATATCCGTTGATGCTGACATCTTGTTATCTGTCTGTTTTTTTTCATTCAACGCATGGGTGGTATGAGCTAACCGTGAAATTTTCGAATTTATCTGCTTCAACTCGGATAGGGTTTCCCGGCTTTTTTCCAGAAGAGTTTGTGTGGTTTCCGTGATCTTATCCGTATTCTTCCCTGTCAGACTGATAATTGCAAGGGTGAGGCAGCTGCCGATCAACAATCCGGCGACCACTCCCAGCCAGGTGTATCGCTTCCGGAGAGACAGTGCCACCGATTTTGTTAACGTGTTAAGCAGAAGTTTTAGTTCCTGGACCGATATTTCAACATTTGATAAGTTGTTATTCATTTTAGTCACTTTTTATTTCTATTTTTGTAAACGTTCAGCCAGACACGAAGACACCAAACATTATAATATAATTCTTTTGATGCCATTTTTAATAAATAGATTCTTCTCTTTTTGATAACGCTTTATAATTCATACCCATTCTTTGTGACTTTGTGCCTTAGTGGCTGAGCTATTACTTATTTTCTTTGAATCAGAAAAAGGTCAATATATCTGGGGTCAAAATCTTTGCTTGATACTTCACCGTATTCGCTTTGGATCTCGCCGAAAAGATTTTCCAGAGTATGCCCCAGTTTTCGGGAAATTTCGTAATTGGCGAAACCGGTCCGGTCTGAAAGCCAGCTCAAAAACGATTCTTTCATTGACTGTCTGATTTTGTACGGCTTTTTTTTGTCTGCCCAGAGATCATCAAATAGGCGCTTGAACTCATCAAGACTTAACGGTTCAATTTCCTCTGACAGGCCGAGGCAATCTCTTGCCCAGAGGGTCAGTATAAAATTTTTATAGGTCAGAAAACGGTCTGTAACCGGTTCAGGATTTATTGCCATTAAAGAAAGGAGATCGTCAAAAAGGATAATTTCAGTCAATACATTATCCGTAGCCCGTATGTCTTCCATGGACATAAATTCCCTGTAGAGAACCCCTGTTTTATAGTTGTCAAAAAACAGCGGTTTTTTAATCAACAATCCCCCCAGTACTCCCAGCCATTCTTCGCCCCAGAAGCCCAGTAGCAGACCTTGTTTTTCGAACCAGCTTTTTTCTCGCCATTTTTCTGCCTTCCATTTTAGATCAAGGGCTATCCCGTATCCGACCCTGAAAATATTGGAAAGCGGGTGGTTGCGTATCAATATTGCGCAATGTCCCGAATCCGGAGCCCTGTCGTCAGGGGATAACTGTTCAAGTCCGATATTCAGGTATCCGCAGACCTTTTTAACAATAGTTTTCAGTTCGTCTTTCTCTCTGATATTTTTTCGATCCGCAGAAATGATAAGATTGCACAGACCCGCAAATTCGGTCTGAATCTGTTCAATAACATCATCTATTTCTATTTTTTTCAAGGCAGCGGTAAAAAGATTTTCTTGTTCCAGCATTCCGGAATGATAGAAAGGAACAGGAAAAAACAGCTTTCGGTCAGGCTCTGTTGTGGTAAATTTTGTATCCTGCTTTTCAAAATCCTCTGGTTTCAACGGCTGATATATGCCGATTGCTTCTTCATATTGCAGAAAACCTTTTTCAGCTAATCTTACATTGCGCAGCCGATAGGCTTCTTCTTCGGTTTCTGCGGGGATCACACTGCAAGTCTCCAGCAGAACCTTTTGATATGTGATGTGGTCAAAGGCTGCAAGGGTCTTGAAAAATTGTGAAAGAAACGCGTTGCGATCTTTTTCTATGGTTTGGCCTGACTCACTTTCTTCGGTTTCAAGCTCGAAAGTACCGTCGAGAAACCTTACATAAAACGTATCGTCATAGGTGAAAAACTCATTACCAAATTCGGACGGATCCTGATCTTCCGTTCTGATTTTAACTTCGATGTTTTTGAACAGATAGAATTCCATGAATTCGGTCTTTCGGTCGAGGAACCATTTTACAAAACGATCCGGGTCTACTTTAAACAGAAGGTCAAACCATCTGGTAACCGATTTCAATTCAATTCTATCCTTTTGCCACACTTCAAGATCTACGATGTATTCCCACTGCTTGTCGGAGGCAAGGGATAACAGCGGATGAGAATCTTCGAGCCCGATATCATGGATTAAAAAATAAAAATCCTCTTCGGGGAAGGAATGGATCAATGCGGCAGGCTGGGGCGAATCTAAAATAGTGTTCAAGGCTTTTTCAGGGGGCATGGAAACGATTTTTCCCCTTATCTGCTGAAGATTTTCGATTCGCGCGATGACCTTTTTATTTTCCATATTTTTATCCCGCCTTTTTGGGATTCCAGGGCGCAAATTTAAAAAGAAGTAGCATGCCCGGAGCAGCAATAAGGGTACAGGCAATAAAAAAACTTTCCCATCCCATGTTCTTGGCAAAAAAACCGGTCGGTGCCGAAGCCATCACCCTGGGAATTCCCATGAGGCTGGTGAGCAGTGCATATTGTGTGGCGGTAAATTTTTTGTGGGTAATGCTTGCCATGAATGCAATAAAAGCGGCGGTTCCCATTCCGCTGCTGAAATTCTCAAAAGCGATAACTGTTGACAATAGGGGAAGACTGTTACCCACCCGGGCCAGAACCGCAAAACCGGCGGTGGATACGGCCTGGAGAAACCCAAAAATCCAGAGACTTCGGTTGATCTCAAGGCGGAGCATGATCACCCCGCCGATCAGAGTTCCGGCCACGGTAGCCCAGAAGCCGAACAGTTTAACCACCGCACCAATCTGGGTTTTTGAAAACCCTATATCCAGATAAAAGGGTATTGTCATGGCGCTGGCCATTGTGTCGCCGATTTTGTAAAAAAGAATAAAGGCCAGTATCCATAACGCACCCCGACGGCTAAAGTATTCTATGAGCGGATCAAAAACTGCTTCCCTCAGGGTCTCCGGAGTCCCTTCATAAATTTTGGGTTCCGGCGACAGAAGCGTGGTGACAACACCGGGCAGCAAACAGGCCGCCATTATCTGATAGACCATGAAAAAGGGCATGTGATCTGACATAATCAGACCGCCGCCGGAAGCAAGCAGCATTCCGACCCGGTATCCGTTGACATACAGAGAAGAGCCCATTCCCAGCTCTTCATCAGGGAGATCTTCTCTTCGATAGGCATCAACGACAATATCCTGTGAGGCGCTGAAAAAGGTTACCAGAAGTGCCGCAAATGCCGTCATCCATGGATTCTTCCCGGGATCAGTGAAGCCCAGGACGGATATTGAAACCATCAAGGTTGTCTGAGCCACAAGAATCCAGCCTCTTCTACGGCCCAGAAAAGGAAGCGTAAAACGGTCCAGAACCGGCGCCCAGAGGAACTTCAACGTATAGGGAAGACCCACAAGGGACATGATTCCGATTACGGTCAGATCCACCCCTTGCTCTTTCATCCATGCCTGCAATACTGTTATGGTCAGTAGAAGCGGCAAACCGCAGGCAAAGCCCATCAGAAGAGCGACCAGCATGCGGCCGCTGCAAATTACCTTGAGAACGGGGTTAATATTATAATTCCTCAAGCTGGGACGGCGTCACAATCGGCCCATAGGTGTCTCTTAATGCCATAAGACCTTCCTTTTGTTTGTTAAGAACTTGGAATAGCCTATCGGGGATATCAGGTTCTTTCCCATATGCCTCTGCCTGCATGTCTATTCTGGCAACAATATTGTCAATGTACAAAGAAAACTGCTTAATATATAGATCTTCCGTATATTCTTTGCTGATTATGGATTGAAAAAGGCTTTTAAGATCATTAAACTTTGGAAGATTGCCTATGGGGGTTTTAATTACATCTACTTCATTGTGAGCATGTCTTTCCAGCCAGGCCAGCCAGACTTTTACATCTCTTTTTTCTCCGATCAGTTTTTTGGAAGTGCCGCCTCTGGCTTCATGGGTCAGGAAATAATTCAATCCCGCCATCACCGCTTTTTTATCTTCTGCAATTTTTTCATTGCCAAAAAACTTAAATTGAGCATCCATATAATCGGCCAATGCGCCCGGGATAAAGGGGGCATTGGCCCAGGGCGCCCGTTTAACACCCGTTGCCCCCACTTCAGTGGCTGTGGCGGCAGACACAATACAAGCGCCGATGACCACGCCGTGGTCCGAATTTTTGGCTACCCAGACCGGCGGCATGGTATCACTGTCTCTGCCGCTGTAGGTAATCACTCTTGTTTCCACACCGTTTGGATCTTCAGACCTTTCCGAATAATTTGCCAGGTCTGACGAGGTTAAGGTGCATCTTGCATTGGGATGGGATATGGGGATCTCTTTTCCGTTTTTATCGGTCATACCCAGTTTCCATGAGCCTTGAAAATTTATTCCTTTAAGCGGGGGATCTTCACCGTCTCCTGTCCAGCGGGGAACACCGTTGTCATCAATGAGAACATTAGACCAGATAACTTCTGTTCCGGGCTTTCGAAGAAGCTCCATAAGATGTGGATCGCCTTCCCAGTTTACATCTTCCACAATACCGAAAATGCCGCATTCCGGGTTTATTGAGCAGATGTTCCCGTTTTCATCAATCCACATTTGTGCCAGATCGTCACCGATAAAATGGTTGACTGCCATGGCTGTGGTGGTTTTCCCGCACCCGCTGGGAGCGGCGCCGGCACACCACGTTATACGATCTCCGGGCCCGTCTATACCGGTAATAAACATATGTTCCGACAGCTCATTGCCCCTGTTTTCATACACGGCCTTGTCAACGGAAAACCGGTGATTTCCTTTTTTCAGCAGCAACGTATTGCCGGCATACGTGCAGTTAAAACTGTAGGTGGTTTGGTAACTTCGGTCCATAAATACCCGTGCGTTGGGCAAATCTTCGAGCCTGTTCAGACCTTCACTGTGGATATTGGTGTAAAAATGCCCCAGACGGTCCACCTCTTTGTCAAAATCGGAAAACGTATTTCTGTAAAGGATCTCCGCACTGTGCGATACATATGTAGAACTGGTAATCTCCAGAGCGGGGTTGGATGAAGGTGCACCCACCGGACCGCGCATATAGAACCCGACGATCATGGTTTTCCCATGCATAATACCTGTCATTTTATCCCGGATGTCTATGAGTGCTTCTGCCCTGTCCATTTTATTGGCCAGAGAACTGGCATCTTCTCCGGGATTGGTAATATAAAACGTACGATCTATTATGCGGCCCTGTTCATATTTGAGATCATAATGGATGGTGTGTTTATCCATGGGGAGTTTGGCTTCCTCTCCCTTCTTTACAGCCATTTCCCTGATATGCTGTTTATCTTCTTCAGATCCGGTATTGATGAAAACCGTATCCGGCTCACACATGGCGATTGCATTGGCGATTTTAATAACCACTTCGGAATGTTTTATTTTTTGTATCCGAGATAAATTGATTGGGTCCAATCTATTTTCAAAAAGCTTGCTTGCTGCTTCGAAAGTTGTGATACCTCCTATTTCAGTTACGATGTCTATTCCTTTCTTTTTTTCTAACATGCGTATTCTCCTTTATTAAATAGAATCGACAATAATATCAGTCAGATTTCTTTTGGGCACATGATGGACGCCTTGATTGTCCCGCCAGTACCGGATATTATTATCAGGGCCAACCGTTTCTATCACAACTTCTTCTTTGGGTTTTCCAATTGCAATTACAAGAAGTATTTTCAACTTACTGCCTGTATTCAGTATCTCCCCGAGCTTTTGACGGTTTATCGCTCCGAACATACATCCGGCAAGCCCTTTTTCTCTGGCGCCTAATAGAATGCTCTGGCCGGCAATACCACAATCGTATCCTATATACGGATTGGCTTTTTCGGTCTCACCGAGGATAATAATATATCCTGCGGGCCGTTCTCCTTGTTTGGGGCCGGGCCAGTCCTTTAGGTATGCCGCCCATCCAAGGCATGAAAATATTAGGGCGTTTTTATCAGAAGTACAGGAAAGGATGTATTTTAATGGTTGCAAATTTGCCGCTGACGGGGAAAG
>JAUVTO010000193.1 GCA_030601485.1 Desulfobacterales bacterium
TTCGTAGATTCCATATATCTTGCCAATATCGCTGCCATTCACAACAACAATTTTTTACAGATATCATATTTTTCTGGTGTCAAGTCAAGTAAATCCTATTGTTAACCGTTGTCAAATGATCTCGATACAAGGACATATAAAGCTGTCTAAGGAAACGAACGTGCCTGAAAACTGTCCAGAAAAGAAAAAGGGCTATGGAATTTACCATAACCCTCTTTTTTGGGTGCGCATGGGGTGCGTTTGCGCTTGACGATTTATTATAATTTATTACGATTCGTTAAACGCAAGCCCTTGAATGCCTGATAGCTGCTTGATATCATTGCACATCATTTCAAACCAGGGAATCGACGGTTTTCTGACCAAGCCCTTTGACAATATTGAACTCAGGGCCAAGCTTCACACCATTAATGTGCGAAAGCGACTCAAGCAATTTGTTTCGGAACCGGTGTATAAAAAAATTGAAAAATCACCCGGAGCTCTGAAACCCACATCCCATGAAGTATCCGTGCTTTTTTCCGATATTCGCGATTTCACCCGGATGTCCCAGCAGGTTCCGCCGGATAAGATTGCGGCCTTTTTGAACAACGACTATTTTACCCCCTTAGGTGAAATCGCATACCAATATAACGGAACCGTGGACAAGCATATCGGTGACAGCATTATGGTGGTTTTCGGCTCGCCGGTTGAATGCAAGGATAATGCGATCAGAGCGGTGAAAACCGGCATTAAAATGCAAAAAAGAGCCAAGGAGATCGATAATATACTTTATGAAAAGAATGGCTTAAGACTGAAAATTGGTATAGGCATTTCAACCGGAAAAGTTTTTTCCGGCATTTTGGGGTCATTGAGAATCAAGGAATTTACTTCCATTGGTATGCCGGTCAATATTGCGGCACGGTTGCAAGGCATGGCAAAAGAAGGTGAGATCCTTATCAGTGAAACCACGTATCAGCAGCTTCCCGGCGACATAGACGTTGAAACCCTGCCTTCAGCAACCGTCAAGGGGATAAACCAACCCATTACTGTTTATCGGGTTAAGGTATAGGTTCAATCCTTTGGGCGAATCGAATTGCCTGCCCGTATGTTTTGGCCTGAAAAACGAACCCCTTCAGCATGGTCCGGATAAACAGCGGTTATTTTTATCTCGCCGGTCTTAAGGCCGGGTACAAAGAACCGATGGTTTTCTGCTCCTTTAACTACGCCGTTGCAGTCATAAACTTCAAATATATCACCCGACGCTATGCCCACTTTTTCCCCGGAAGAAATAACAACTTTTTCTGCGAAGCTTGACGTAATGTATCCTTTCCAGGGTTGTAAGACCACTGTATCACAGATCTGTTCTCCCATATCCGCAGCAATAAATTTCAACACATCATTTATTATATGGGTACTGATTTCACCGGTCCGGCCGGTTGAATCATAATATGATACATTATCATATAATATATCCTCGTCCTCGATTTTGTGCGTATAACTCTTATCAAGCAGTTTTGCGCCGGTATGGGTATCGTATACCTCCGTCATTACCTGGACCTGGACATAGTTGTGAATGTCTTTGAACCACAGGATTCCTCGAGTTTCTTTATGATTTGTGATATCTATTAACGCTCCGGTTACCACCGCATTCAAACCGAGCTGTCTACCGGTTTTGGCCAGATCAAAGTTTTCGATCAAACCGGATGCCTGCCTGGGCAGGTCTGCGAGATAATCCGGATAGCCGGGATCATAGGGCTCCAACACAAGGATGTCCCGGCATGAAGTCTTAATGGTTTCCACCAGATCTTTAATGAAGTTTTCTTCTAATCCTTTACCCACGAAAGTAGTTTTGTTTTCAAAAAACGCAATGGCCACCCTTTTTTTCAAATCTTCATCCGGAGCCTTATAATCCCGGATAATTCTTTGAGTTGTTTTTTTCATGTTGGAGTAAGAAGAACATCCGGTAATAAGTAGGATACAAAACGGCAAAAACAAAATCCATATAAGTATATGAATCTTTATATAAAGAGTTTTTATTTTTTTATTCATTATTTTTTCCTTGAAATACGGCGCTGACTGTGGTGGTAATGCCGCCTCTTGCGGTAAAATCTCCGGTAACGTTCATGAACTTGGGTTCCAGTACGGTAACCAGGTCATCCAAAATCCGGTTGACCAGACTCTCGTAAAAAATCCCCACGTTTCTGTATTGCAACAGGTAATATTTTAAAGATTTTAATTCAACGATTTTAGTGTCCGGCCGGTACTTGATTGTGATACAGCCCACATCGGGAAGTCCGGACATGGGACACAGCGAGGTATACTCCGGTTGTTTAATGGTAATATCAATGTCCCTTCGGGACTTAAATTCATATTCTATGCAATCCAGCACGTCAACTGTAACGGTATCCGGACTTTCAATTTTATGTTTTATACTCTTCTCATTCCCTGGTGACATGCTTTTTTTTCTCCGCTTTACGAGTGAAAAACTTGAGAAGTAATTTTCTGCATATACGTCTTTAATAATTAATAATACGCATTGTGTCAAATAGACTGTCACAATTTTTTAATCCCCTGACCCTAAAGCGTGGGCATAGAATCTTGACACCGACAATTTTATCTGCTAACAGATCAAAATAATTAATAAAACTAAAAAGGAGTGTTATATGGGCTCGATCGATGAGTTGATTCTCAGAGCAACCAAAGAAATTGTCGTTAAATTTATTGAGACCGGACGGGTAGGCCCCGCCGGTTTCCATGAAACGTTCAAAACCGTTTACAGCACTATCCAAGAAATCGCCATGGGTTCACAACAACCCCTTGAACAAGATACCGAAGAAACCGACTCGTAACACACCTTAATTTAACGTTTCGGAAATTCTACAACTTTTCGAAATTGCAGGTTTTTTTAACGGTAACCTGTTTATGCCATCAGAATGGAATGCTGGAATATTGGAATGTTGGGGGTAAGGGCGGAAATAAACCATTTTAATTGCAAAAAACTCCTTCAAACCCATCATTCCATTACTCCATCATTCCATTATTCCAATTGGGGCGAAGCCCCTAAGTTCTGGGTTTTGCAGAATAAGAGGTGACCCAATGATCAGGAAGCCGAATCCTCTGCTAACTGAATTTCTTGACAAGAGCATTGACATGCCGGAAATCAATTGGGAAACCGTGCCGCCGGATGTGAACCCGGCGGATGCGTGGAACATGTACGATGAAACTGTGGAAGGTTGGGTGCCCGTCTGGTTTCCGACCTTCGGTCCCGGAGGCGGCAGGTCTTACAGCGAGTTTGAACGCTCCCATCTGTTTAATGAGAGCCTGGAAAGAATCTTAAAGGCCATGAAGCGGTGGCCCCTGTGGGGGTCTCCAAGCCAAAAAAAGCATGCGGTTGCCGTTGCCCTGCTCCAACTATATTGCGAAACCAGTGCACGCTGTCAAAAGGTCTAATCCGATTTTCTCATAGGGGAATGCGCCGTTTTCCAGCCGCTCTGTTGCGGAGAAACATCCGGTCTGATTTCGATGGATACCCTGGGCTTCCCCGGCCCCTGAATCTTGAACCGTTTATCCTTCTTAAGCCGTCGTGATGCCTGCCTTACCCTCTCAATATCTCTTTTAAACAGTCTGCTCTGTCGGATCCTAACCTTTCTTTTAAAATCGCCATATTTCCCAAACCTGCCACCCATATTTCTATCCCCTTGATTTATGATGACCCTAAACGGGTCACAAATACCATTCAAATATTATCTCATATTATTTTACCACCCCAATGAAATTCGCTTCGCTCCTCATTAACATGAATTTCATAGGG
>JAUVTO010000221.1 GCA_030601485.1 Desulfobacterales bacterium
ATTTCTTTAAAATTTGCAAGTTGAGCTTGATTTTTTTTGGATGAACATATAACAAATTTAGATTTAGTTCCTAAGTTCTGAAATTTGTGCTTTTTGTGGTAAAAAATACTTAGCCAATTAAGTTTAAAGTGACTAAAGTGATCTAAGGTGCCTAAAATTAAGGAATTTTATCAATTTGTATAAAAGCAGGAGCGTAGCAACTCCTTTACTTTATTTATTCCGATTATAGCGGGATAGAATTTTCGAAACGTTTTAATAATTTTACCAGAGAGGAGCTTAAATGACTGAAAATGTAGAAAACTTAAGGAACATTGCTTTTGTGGCCCATGGAGGTGCGGGCAAAACTTCTTTGGCCGAGGTAATGCTTTTTAATACAGGTGTCACCAATAGACTTGGGTGCGTTGATGATGAAAACACCCTCATGGACTTTGAGCCTGAAGAACTCAAACGCCACATCAGCTTAAGCAGCGCATTCCATCAATACAGCTGGAAAAAACATACCATCAGTCTCATCGATACACCCGGTGATCAGAATTTCTTTTCAGACACAAGGCTTTGCATGCAGGCTGCCGACGGCACTGTTGTGGTAATAGATGCAGTAGATGGAGTAAAAGTTCAAACCGAGCAGGCCTGGGATTTCATAGATGAATTCAACCTGCCCTCAGTTATTTTTATTAATAAACTCGACAGGGAAAGGTCGGATTTTTTCCGTACATTCAAAGATGCAGAAAAGTGTTTTAAGCCAAAGCCTATTATTACTCAACTTCCCATAGGATCCGAAGCAGGCTTTAAAGGAGTCATTGACCTTATAAGTATGAAAGCGTTCACATATGACACCAAAGGCAAAGCAACTAAAATTGACATTCCCAACGATATGCAGGATCAGGTGGAAGAAGAAAGAGAAGCTCTTGTAGAAAATGTTGTAGAGTCGGACGACGAACTCCTGGAACGATATCTTGAAGGAGAATCCTTGTCAGATGATGAAATAATCAATGCGTTAAGGAAAGGCACATTAACCCATACATTTGTACCTGTTCTTTGTGGGTCGGCCACAAAAAATATCGGCATTGATCTCTTGCAGGATTTTTTCGTCAACTGCATGCCTTCACCCCTGGATCGCGATCCCTGGATCGCTGCTGATTCCACCGGTGAAAATCAAATAGAATGTACGGCCGATCCGGATGCGCCTTTTTCCGGATTTGTGTTCAAAACGGTGGCCGATCCATTTTCCGGCCGTCTTTCAATATTCAGGATAGTTTCAGGAACACTGGGTGCAGACGGTACTTTCTATAACGTTAATAAAGATACAAATGAAAGGTATAATCAGCTGTTGAGCCTTGCCGGCAAAGAACAGAAACAAATAAATCAAGCCAGTCCGGGTTCCATTGTGGCCGTGGCTAAATTAAAAGAGACGGCTACAGGAGACACCCTTTGCAATGAAGGTCGCAAGGTAAAATTTAAATGTGCAGAACCGCTTCCCGACCTTATTTCTTTTGCTCTTGAGCCCAAATCAAAAGGTGATGAAGACAAGATATTCACCTCTCTATCAAAACTATTGGAAGAAGATGTTGCTCTAAAGCTTACTCGCAACCCGGAAACCAAGCAGATTCTTTTGTCCGGGCTGGGGCAGATCCACATTGAGGTCGCGGTTGAAAAGCTCAAAAGAAAGTTCAACGTTGACGTCCGGCTGAACACACCGAAAGTCCCCTACAAAGAGACCATTACCAAGACGGTCAGAGTTCAAGGAAGACATAAAAAACAAACCGGAGGCCATGGTCAGTTCGGTGATTGCTGGATCCGCTTAGATCCACTTCCCAGGGGAAAAGGTTTTGAGTTTGTTAATAAAATCGTCGGAGGTTCAATTCCGAGACAATATATACCTGCTGTTGAAAAAGGTATTATTGAATCCTCCCGGAAGGGAGTTCTTAGCGAATTCCCGTGCATCGATTTTCAGGTTACTCTGGATGACGGTTCCTTTCATGCGGTTGATTCATCTGAAATGGCCTTTAAAATTGCAGGTTCTCTGGCGTTCAGAAAAGCGGCGGCAGAGGCAGGCCCGGTTCTGTTGGAACCCATCATGAATATTTCAATCACAACCCCGGACGAATACATGGGGGACATCATGGGCGATCTTAACAGTAGACGAGGCAGGGTCCTCGGCATGGACAGCAAAGGTAAAAATCAGGTTATTAAGGCAAATGTGCCTATGGTCGAATTTTTGACCTATGCACCGGAACTCAGATCAATTACCGGAGGTCGCGGCATATTTACCATGGAATTTTCACATTATGATGAAGTTCCCGCCCAGATCTCACAAAAACTTTTAGAGGAAATAAACAAAGAAAAAGGATAGCCACAACAAAAGTTAAAAGTGACTAAAGTGACCTAAAGTGACTAAAGTTTTCCTCGTTAAATACCTTGTCTTTTTTTAATTTTAGCTCACTTTAGCTCACTTCAAACTTTAGCTCACTTTTACTTCGAAAACACTATACCTACTTAGAAATCGATAAAAAATTGTCGATTGAGCTATGAATAGCTCTTACTTCTCCCCTGCCATACATTTTTTACAGGGAGCATACCCCGCCCAAAACGCATCCCATTTGCGTAAAAATACAATTTTGTTTTCTCTGGTAATCTTTTTCCCAAAGGCACATGTTGTATAATGAAATCGTTTTGATCTTCTGTTTCCCCGATACCTTTCCTTTTTTTCTTTCCAGTTACGCCATATCCCCCGTTTGGCCGACATTGCATCCCGCTGTGACTGCAGTAACACCTGACCATATTTAATATTCGGCCTGCGGGACAAACAATAGGCATATCCTTTTTCTATCATAACCTTATTTACAAATACCCCATTGTTCAAAAACACGTAAGCCAGTGTACGGCCGTAGCGGTCATGGGTTTCTTTGTCGAATTCCAGTCGAACCATTTTGGATAACACAAGTGT
>JAUVTO010000140.1 GCA_030601485.1 Desulfobacterales bacterium
TTGACCCAGTGACGTTCGTTTTTGGCGTTGATCATGCTGTAAGTGTGGCTGCCGTAACCGTTCATATGGCGATAGGAATAAGGGATGCCGCGGTCACTCATCGTGATAGTAACCTGGTGCAACGCCTCCGGTAGCAGAGTCCAGAAGTCCCAGTTATTGCGGGCGCTACGCAGGTTCGTTCGGGGATCGCGTTTGACGGCCTTGTTAAGGTCGGGAAATTTTAGTGGATCACGCAGGAAGAATACGGGTGTGTTGTTACCCACCAGATCCCAGTTGCCTTCCTCGGTATAAAATTTGATCGCAAATCCACGGATGTCACGCTCGGCGTCGGCGGCACCACGCTCACCGGCTACCGTGGAAATCCGGGTGAAGAGCTCGGTCTTTTTTCCTACTTCGGAAAATATTTTAGCCTTGGTATACTGAGTAATGTCGTGGGTGACGGTAAAGGTGCCGTAGGCACCGGAACCCTTCGCGTGCATTCGTCGCTCAGGGATCACTTCCCGATCAAAATGGGCCAGTTTCTCCAGGAACCAAACATCCTGCAGTAACATCGGTCCGCGCGGTCCGGCAGTCATTACGTTCTGGTTATCAGCTACTGGAGCGCCAGCGTTGTTGGTCAGTTTTTTCTTCTGTGTCATCGATTTTCTCCTTTTTGTTGGGGTTTATTGAAAATTTTCTTTTTGTTAAATGGCAAGGCCATTAACCCTGAACCGTGCCTGCCCAGTGAAATTTTTATCCCGTTAAACCGGTTTGTCTTTTTTGTTTTACTGGGGCACGGGAGTGAAGGGCAATGCCCATTTCACCGGGGAACCTTTGAACCTATGAACCCTTACCTGTATTTTATACTACTTTCTTGTCGGGCCGAAGCTTGCAGCGAAGGCTGATAATCAATGATCAAGGTTTGAACCCAATCCCTAATCAAGCCTTGATACCCGTGCTTTTATCCTTTTCCATTTTCTGCCTGTTGGGCCAATACCCGGAAACGGCGTGCTTCCTCCTCATTTCCCATCGAGACATATATTCGGCTGATCTTTTGAAAATATAACGGAGCATTTTCCGGATCATCCTTAACCAGGGAAAGATACATTTCCATAATCGCTGAAGAATGCTGGCCTAAATCAAAGCTGATATCTGCGAATCTTCGTTTGATCAGAGGATCGATGCGGGTATGACAGCTGCGGCACTGATCCATGATTTCGACATACAGATCCCTGGCGCTTTCAAGGTCTCCCAATGTCTCCAATGTGCCGGCAAGCGCAATCGCTAGTGGTTCGTTCCATCCGTATGCTCCCATGAAATCCTGATAGAAGGAGGCGGCTTCCGGATGGCTCCCGGCCTGAGACAGAGTTTCGCCACGGAGCAGGACATAGGCATAAGAGTTTTTAAGGTCATCCGGGCAACCGGCAAGAAGGGTTTCAGCCTGATCAAAGGCCCCCATTTCCCAGTAAACCTCGCAAAGCACCTGATAACCCGGCAGGGCATCCGGATGATGTTGGAGAAAGGTCTCCAGCAGACGGCGGGCTTCATCCAATTTCTCCAGGTTCAGGTAGGCCGTGGCCAGCTCAAGGGGGATAATTGAATCCGGGGCAGGGTTCTCCTCCAAGGCATGGGACAGGTCATCGGCTGCGAGATCAAAGTCTCCCCGGTTCAGCGCAAGATAACCGGTTTTAAAGGACCCTCCATAGGAAAGGTAGGCCTCCTGCACCTCTTCGGGCAGTGCACTGCAGAGTGCCATAAAAGTCTCATCGTCCTGATCACCGGTGTATGTCTCGTCATCGGCTAAGGGAGTCAGGTCAGATTGGGGCACTTCCATTTGAATATCTCCGGCTGTGAGGCGTGCAATCTCCTGCATAAGCTTTTCAACAGCGGATATCAATGCAGGGTCCCGGGTCAAGTCGAGGGCCAATTGAAGCAATTCCATCGCCTCATCGTAATATTCGGCCTCCATCAAATCTTCACCGGTCTGCCTGTGTTCGTATGCCAGGGCCCCTTTGGCCTGAACCAGTTTATCTCGAAGCCTTGTTTCTGAAGCATCATCAGACGATGTTTTTTCCAATGCGTCCAAGGCCTTTTCGAATTCAAGCTTCGCCCTGCCCCAATCGGAGGCCTTTAAAAAAGCATCACCCTTCTGCTCAGTCTTTTCAGGATCTTGACTGAATAATTTTTTGAGAAGCCCCATAAGCTCAGAATCCTTTTGTCCTTATCAAGAAAGGAGTTGCAAATGAACTGTTACCTGACCCCCTTGTTTTCCAGGAAATGGGTAAGAAACAGGATGAGGCTGGAGCCAAGCTCCAACTCCAGCCCAAAATCGGAACGGTATTCGGCTACACTTTCAAGCAGAACATGGTGTGTGTATCTCTAATGCCGTCAATGACTCTTATCTTGTCATATGTCACAGAAAGCATACTGGCGTCATCGGGAGTCTGTACCTCTGCCACGATATCAAAACGCCCGGCAGCCAAATAGACATTTTCCACTCCTTCGATTTTCTTGACTTGACCGGCGACCTCACGGTCGACACCCGGATTTGACGTAATTAGAACAATTGCCTTTGCCATGATATAACCTCCTTTCAAAGTAAATAACTCATTGTTGCCAGATCGTTAACGGTAATTTTACTGCTGAATCAGCTTCATAGGAAGTTTTCGGTGCTGGTTATGGAAAATTCTATGCTCGATCAAGAATCACGGTTTGACCCCAGGCCTCTTAACGGTGGCTGCTAATTCACAAGTCAAGCTTTGACACCGATCCCTCCGGGGCATCCTCGACTTTCGCTCAATTAGGGTAGAAAGATCAGCGCCAGTTGTGACAAAGCTATAAATGGAGATTATGATAATTCTTTGATTATTTTCTTGGAGGTTTGTGCCAGTTTAGGAATGTGGTCTTTACAGACGTTGTATATTACCTCCGCATCTGTTTCAAAATAATGATGGCTGATAATATCCCTCATACCTTTGGCTTTTTTCCAATCAACTTGGGAATACCGAGGCAACAGGGATTTGTTCGTGATTTTGTCAAGATTTTTCAATGCTTCACCGATTGCAATCAGCAGCATACATATACGGCTTCCTTGTCTATTCTTTTTTTTAAGAATGCATTCATTCTATCCCTGTATCTTACAATGTCCACAGGTCTATGAAACTTCTCTTCCAGGTCCTGTTTGATGCCGACAAGGTAAAACAGATCCGGTTTGCTAAGCTCAACAACAACATCAATATCGCTTAGCTCTTCCATTTTGTCTCTGGCCGCTGAACCGAAAATACCGATCCGTACGATTTCGTATTTATCCCTGTTCATCTCCACGAAACTGTGAAGGGTCTGTATTATTTCATTCCTATCCATTATTCTTTTTCCTTATATTTTCCCATTTCCAGTCTTCACCGGTTAAAAGCATCAAGGGTGAAGGTTCTTTTTCGGCATCTTCGAAAAAAATCAAAATCATCAGACCTTCTGTGACCTAATTGCAATGCAAGCCCTGTCCCGCCGGCCAGGTAAAATGAATCCGGATCCGCTGACATCGTTTCAATTCGATAAATAAAAACTCCCCGACCCCCTGATTTAAATAAGTACATTAATTGCGTTAAAAAGTCAAAAGTCATGGTATCATGATTTTAATGGAATTCGTTCTTCAACCTTTGAACTTTGAACCTTGAACATTTGAACCTGAACTGTTTCAATCCTTGTTTTAATGGAATTCGTTCTTCAACCTTTGAACCCAGCGCGTTCACTTTCGGGTAAGCTATGTAAAAATTTAGCATAAACCAGAGGTTGGATTTGTCAACCCCCCTGCCAAATTCGGTTGAAGCCCCCTCTTGAAATATTATTAAAAGGTCATTTTGGGGGTCAAAAAGAGTCATTTAAGACTATTTTTGGGACTATTTTAGTCTTCTTTTGCTGTTATTATAGTCAATTAACGTGGTCCGACCCCATGTTCAGTTCTTTCAGTCCAAGGTTTGACCGCACTCCTCAAGCGTGACCCCACTCCCCAAGCGGACCATGGAACAAAATACTCCGGCCATGCAAAGGAAGCAGAAGATCGTCATGCAAAGATGCATACTGGCAAGAAAAGAGGACTGTGTTTCCGCACTCACCGGGTGGTCCCCCATGATATGTTTGAACACCAGGGTGATGATGGTCATGCTGCACAGCATCCCCATGGTCCGCATGGTGGCCAGAAAACTGGATGCGATACCATAGCTTTTGGGAGGAACACTGCCCATCACCGTGGTGGTATTGGGCGATGAAAAAAGACCGAATCCTACGCCCATCAAGGCCAACATCCCCATAATCACGGGCATGGGTGTTCCGGCATGAATCTGGGAAGCCAGACCCAGGCTCAGGGTACACAAGGCCATGCCTCCAGTGGCCAGACCCGCAGGCGAAACCCGGTCTGCCAGCCTTCCAAAAAACGGAGAAAGAGCAGCCTGAAACACGGGCTGGATAATCAGAATCCATCCTGCCCATTGGGGAGAATACCCCCTGACCACTTGCAAATACAAACTGAAGAAAAAAGCGATGCCAAAAGACGCGGCGTAATTGATCAGGGTGGCCAGGTTACTGAAGGCGAAAACCCGGTTACGGATGACCAAACCCACATCCAGAATCGGAGATGAACACCGGTATTCAAAGGCGAGAAAGATCAGAAATCCTAAGGCTCCTGATGCCATGAACACCAGATAAATACCACCCTCTTTCTGGTTGAGGGTGCCGTAAATCAGACAGAATAAAGAGATAATGTAAAGAAGGGTTCCCACAAAATCAAAACGCTCACCCCTTGCATCAGCCCATTCGCCCTTAAGTTTCAAAACAGTGAGAGAAAGACAGAAAATCTCGAGCAGAACCCCCAGATAAAAAATCCAGCGCCATCCCAGATGGGTGACCATAAATCCGGAAAGAACCGGACCCAGAGACAGCCCCAAGTAGACGCAACCCACGATGATCCCCATGGCCTGCCCACGTTTGGCCGGTGGAAAGACCGAAGAAAGGATGGCCACACTGGTTCCTGAGATCATGGCCCCGCCACACCCTTGAAAAAACCGGAACACAATAAAACTTTCGATGGTAAAGGCGAGTGATACCAAAACGGTTCCCGCAGTGAACACGAGAATGCCGATCGTAAAGATTCTTTTCCTTCCGTAAATATCACCCAGCCGTCCCGCCGGAAGCAAAAAAAGGGCAAAGGCGAAGATATAGACGGTTTCCACAAGTCCAAGCTGAACTGCACTGGCTGAAAACTCCCTGCCAATGGCAGGAAGTGCCACTCCCACAGCAGACAGCATGAAGGGGGTCAGGAACTGAACGGCGCTGACCACAAACAGGGTCACAGCACCTGAGATGACATAATCGGACTGGTTTTTTGAAGCGGTGTTATGTGGGTTTGAGTCTGATTTTTCGTTTATCTCTATCACGTCGTTACTAACCCTATCGACTCTTCATTAGTTAAGGGGTCAAATTCAAGGAAAGAAAAAATAATCTTTCTGGCCCCTGTGTGCTCAAGAGAAACATGAGAGAACAAAATGTGGTTAAATACTATCAATTTGTCAAGAATAAAAATTTGTGGGGTTTAATTCGAAAATTATTTAACTGTTACCTGACCCTGTTACGTTTTCCAAATCCCGTTTCAACAACATTGCTAAAGAGGTTCCAGAAAGTTATTT
>JAUVTO010000012.1 GCA_030601485.1 Desulfobacterales bacterium
CTTCCCCGTTCTTCTGATCCAATTCAGCAAGGCAAGGCCAGCCTTTATCTTCGGGCCGGTCTCTGACAATAAACCATACCAGAGCCACGATGACGAAAGTGCAGCAACCAATAAATTCGAAAGAGATGCGCCATCCGAAAACTAGTGTCATCACGGCAAGAAGCCATGTGGCCGCCAGAACGCCGATTCCTCCCACCGCATTTAGAATGCCTGTCATGAAAGCAAACTCGTGAGGCCGAAACCACTGGGAAAAGATTTTCATGGTGGGGATGAAGACCATGGAAACACCCAGTCCCACCATAACTCTTCCTATAAAAGCAACTTTTATGGTCGGCGCAAACCCAAAAATAATGCTTCCGGCGGAAGCGATGATTAAAAAAAAAGTTACGGATTTCCTGGGGCCCAATGAGTCCGAGAGGAGTCCTGCGGGAAATTGCATAACCGCATAGCAGTAAAAGTAAATTGAACCCAGAAAGCCCATAACACTGGCGGTTGTCTGAAAATCAGTTATCAGGTCATTGGCGACCACGGAAAGCGAAAGACGATGGAAATAAACAAAGAAATAGGCAAGCGCAAGTACAATAAAAATCAGCCACCTGAAACGCATTGCCTTCCCGGCTAAATCTTGGATCATTCTTTTTCTCCATAAAAAGCACAAAAAATATCACTAAGTGCGCTGATTCGTAAATACGGTTACGTATTTTATGACAGGCCACCTAATTCAACATAGCGATTGATCATAAAAGTGACTAAAATTTGAAGTGAGCTAAAGTGAACTAAAGTTAAGGAACTCGCCAGGGACAAGGCCAGTTTAAAAATGATAGAATTCATCAACTTTAGGCACTTTAGATCACTTTTCACTTAAAACTTTTAAATAAAATGAATAAACCAACTATTATACGTAATCGTATTTAAGAATGCGTGTACTAAGTAAAAGGAGCAGGCTATGTCACAGCCAAAAGAAATATTTATAAAAACGGATCGATGCCTTGGATGCCTGTCTTGCACGATTGCCTGTGTAGTGGAGCATTCCAAAAGCAAAACCCTGTTCGGCGCCATATCGGAAACACCGGTTCCCAAAAGCCGTGTTTATGTCCAGTGGGTGGAACCTGATGGCAAGGTGCCCCTGGTCTGCCGGCATTGTGAAGAAGCACCCTGTATGTACGCCTGTATCAGCGGCGCCATCAGCCGGGATGAAAACGGGGTTGTCATCACAGACACGGACAAGTGCATCGGCTGCTGGACCTGTGTGATGGTATGTCCATACGGTGTTATCGGCCGTCAACTGGAAGAACACAAAGCCTATCGCTGCGATCGCTGTCCGGACAGGGAGATTCCCGCATGTGTGAGCGCATGCCCCACCGGGGCGCTGGTCTACGAGACTGTGGACTCCTTTTCAGGCAAGGTCCGCAAACATGCATCCCGGGAGTTGCTGCGGGCGGAAAGGGGATAATGTGACGGAAGAAAAAAGCAGATACATTATCGTCGGGGGAAGTGCTGCGGGCATGGCTGCCGCCCATACCATCCGTCTGCATGATTGGAAGGGCTCTGTCACGGTGCTTTCGGAGGAACCTGACACGCCCTATTTCAGGCCCCTGATCCCCTTTTTAGTGTCCGGAAAAAAGTGTGCGGAAAATATGGTCATGGCCGGCTGCGGGCCCTATACCGGACGGGATATTACCGTAAGGATTGGCGCCAGGGTGGAATCGGTTAACATTGCCGGAAAAACCGTTTCCGTCCAGGGAAACGGCGGCCTTGCCTATGAAAAGATACTCTTTGCCACAGGAAGCCGTCCGTATATTCCGCCGGAAATCAAAGGCACCGATGCAAACGGTGTTTTCGCCTTAAGAACACTGGCCCATGCAAGAAAAATGGCCCAAAGAGTCGAAACATCGGATCATGCGGTAATGTTAGGGGGCGGTCTTTTAAACCTAAAGGCCGCCTTCGCCCTTCTTGAAAGGGGGCTTAAGGTTACGCTGGTTGTCTATTCACCCGAGGTGCTTTCACAGCTCATGGAACCTGAAGATGCGTTCCTGATCCGCAAGGCTCTGGACACAGCGGGGCTTAACATCAAAACAGGATGCAGCGCAACCCATGTCATTTCAGACAGTACCGGTGTCACCGGGGTTGCCCTTGACGACGGCGATGAGATGCCATGCCAAATGGTCTGTATCGGAAAAGGGGTGCGTCCCAATATTGAGTTTCTCGACGGCAGCGATGTTCGAATCGACGGGGGAATTGTTGCCGACCGATATACGGCCTGCAATGCCCCGGATACGTTTGCCGCCGGTGATGTTGCCGTAACTTTCGAGCCTGTCTCGGGAGAAAGGATCATGACGGCCCTCTGGACAAACGCCGTTGAAATGGGGCGGTGTGCCGGGCGGAACATGGCGGGCGTAAAAACAGCCTATTCCGGCACCTTCGGCATATTGAACGCAACCCAGGTGGCCGACGAACCGTTTGTTTCCATGGGCGTGGTTCACACAAAAAGCGACGATTTCGAGATATACAGACATGCCACGGAAACGACTTACCGCAAGGTGGTCTTTAATCCGGGCGGCACCCGGCTCATCGGGGCGGTCTTTATCGGGGATATCACCAACGCGGGGATGTATCGCTATGTTATCCGGGAAAAGATGCCGGTAATGAATATCAAGCGGTATATCATAGATCATACCCTGCATTACGGGCATTTTATGACCGGCAAAATTTAAGTTTAAAACAGCTCACATGCCTGACACGTTAATTTTTTACGTACAAAGGTTCTTTGTTTTTCTCTAATCCGAGGATATTATTTGCTACTGCCTTGACACGTATTTTTAATTTCTCAACAACCAGGATATAGACACTTATTATGAAGACTTCCAAATGGGGAAAAACTATTTTTACCGGAATTTTATTGCTTGTGCTGTGCGTAAATCTATATGCCGCCACTCGACAAAAAATTGAATCCGCATTTGAATCAGCACGAAAGGATTTACGTATCAGTATCGCCACCGAGGAGCAAATCGCTTCAAAGTTGGCAAAACTTAAAAAATCCGGGGATGCGTCGTCGGATATCGTTGAAAATTATGAACTTTACTTGAGCCGGGTTCAGGCCATGGTTGCTGGAAACCGTGAGGTTGTTGCGAAAATGGAGGCACTCAAAGCCAGGTATGATATCCGAAAAGCACCGGATGGGTCAGCATATAGTGATGATACGGAAGCTATGATGAACCCTGCAATCCCCGAGGAACAGGTGGTAGATGAAGTGGTTGCACTGGATCTCCAACTGGATAGCTCTCTGGCCGAATTCGACGAGATGCTGCTCAAGGAATTGGATTTGATCTGTGCGAAATCGTCGGAACGAATGCGAGATCTGGCCGAGGAAGCGGCGGCTGCGGCAAAACGCTTGCGTGACCAGGGCATCGAAATAAATACTGATTTTGAGGAAGAATCCGTTGAGTCCAGGCAGGGTTCAACCAAAGCGCAGAAAAAGGTCGAAATAGAGGAAGACGCCTCCGAAACCGGAAAAGAAAATAAATCTGAAGAAGACAAGGATGATACCGAATTGACCGCCCGGGACACATCCCGGGAAGCCGTTGAAGGTTCCAGGAATCATCCCAAAAACCGCTACGACCTCAAAGATGATGACATCGTGGCCAGACAGCTTCGCGAAGCGGCGGAAGAGGAAACCGATCCCGAACTCAGGAAAAAGCTCTGGAAAGAATATGAACACTATAAAAAAAAATAAAAGCAAATAAAATAAGGATATTATCCATTATTCCACTATTCCACTATTCCAATGTACCCATTGGGACAAAGGTCATGACTAATGTGCTTAGATGAAATTTACTTATCATTATAAATTGTTATTCATATGTTTTATTTTAATTTTATCCAATGGGTGTGCCACCTATTATGCTCAGAAAGTCAGCCCCACTGACATAATGAAAGCCCAGGAAGAAATCCTTGAAGACCAATTGCTTGATATCGGCATTCAAGTCTTTGAGTCCGACAAAATTACCGAAGAGCAAGCCAAAGAAGAACATACCAGCCCGGAAGTCAGAAAAGCGGAAAGCCATTTCATACCGTATCATCTGAAAAATACCCTGCAGCAGAGCAGTTACTGGGGTGCTGTTCGTGTACTTCCCACTGAGACGGAAAGTATCGATGTTCTGGTTAAAGGTAAAATCCTTGAGTCAAACGGAGAAAATTTGGCACTTCAAATAGACGTGGTCGATGCCACCGGAAGAAGCTGGTTCAGTAAAAAATATAAATCCCAAGCCACCTCCGAATTTTATTCCGACAATCTGATGGGTGAAAAAGATGCGTATCAGGACCTATACAATGCGATCTGCAATGACATGGCTAAATATTTAATAAGGTTGCCTCCCGAGAAAATCAAGAAAGTCCGTACCGTATCGAAATTAAAATTTGCAGAGGATTTTGCACCATCCGCCTACAGTGGATATCTGGCAAAAGATAAAAAAAACATCATTACCGTCAATCGCCTGCCCGCCGATGAAGATCCTATCATGATCCGCCTGCTTAAGATACGGGAGCGGGAGAACATGTATATAGACACCTTGAACGGATACTATGAAGAATACTATTCTGAAATGTGGTCTTCCTATGAGAACTGGCGCAAGCTCAATTACGACGAAATTAAGGCGATCAAAAAGATCAAGCGGGATGCCACGTTGCGCAAACTGACGGGTGCGTTGCTGGTGGCAGGTGCTGTTGCGCTGGGCGCAGGGGATGTCAACAATACCGGAGCGCTTCAGGTGGGCATGATCCTGGTCGGCGGTCAGGTAATCGTCCAGGGGTTTAATATTACCAAGGAAGCTGAAATCCACTCAGCAGCAATCAAGGAACTCAGTGAATCTTTTGGAAGCGAGATGCGGCCTGTTGTCATGGAGTTCGAAGGTCAGCAGTATGAGCTGACCGGATCGGCAGAGGAACAATTTAAACGCTGGCGCGAATTACTGCAACAGATATATATCTTAGAAACCGGCTTTGATCCGGATGTTTCAGCGGAAACCGGGGAAAAGACAAAAACTGAGAACTCTGAATAAAATCGAGTATCAAAATCAATTATGCCGTCTGAAAAATCGACTCAAGCTCCTCAAAATCGACAGACTTCAGATCACAACGTGGAAATAATCACGCCGCTTAAGGTGCGCAGTCATAACGGTCAACCGGATTCATCCCGTCCATTTCGGTTAACTGTGATGCCCATTTTACTCTTGCTCATAGGTCTGGTGGTAATGGCAGCAGGCGGCTTTATTTTCATCCGTCATTTATCGAAACATCCGGCGAATGTGAGTGAAGAAACCCATCAGACCGAAAAATCGGATGTCGACCTCCAAAAGAAACAGGTTCCGGATGCCACTCGGAGGACCAAATTACAGGTTGACCCTGTGACACCGTCGGCACCCGTAGCTCTCGACCAACAACAGACCATGGAACCGCAACAAACGATTAATCCTGCAAAACGGGCTCTTGAAAAAGAAAAGGCGGAGAAGGCGCTGGAAGCGTTTTTAAAACTAAAAAAAGGGATCGAACCGTTCAGTGATCCGGCCCAGCGAAATCTGGAACGGGCTGAGAAGCTTGATGCGGTGAACCGTCTGGTAGAATCGGGCAAAACCCATGAGAAAAATGACCGGTTTGCTTTTGCCCACACCGATTACCAGGAAGCCCTGAAGTTGGACCCTGAATCCAAAGAGGCTCAAAAGGCCGTAAACCGAGTGAAAGAACGGATCATCGGCCAACAGTTTCAGAAACTCATGTCAGATGGATTGACGGCATATCACGACGGCCGTTATCAATCGGCCAGGACCCAGCTTCTTGGGGCAAAATCGTTCCGGCCCGATTCACGCGAAGTACAGAATGCTCTATTACAGGTTGATGAGGCAATCCGGCTCGCTAAAATTGAAAAACTGCGACAGAAATCGATGACTGCCGAGCAGACTGAAGATTGGGAGAAGGCCCTTAGATCTTATCTGGCTGTTCTTAAAATTGACCCCAATATAAGCTTTGCCGTACAGGGTAAAGAACGTGCTCTGGAACAAATTCGTGTTGCCAAGCGGATTAGGTTTTTTCTTCAAAAACCCGATGCCATGGAATCAAACCAGCAGCTTCAAAATGCGGTACTTGTAATCGAGGAAGCCGAAAGCTTACAACCGAGAGGACCGCGACTCAGCGAACGGTTGGATGAACTAAAGGCTCTGGTGGATGCCGCTCGGACCCCAGTTAAGGTGATGATCGAATCAGATAATCTCACGGAAGTTGCCGTTTATAAAGTCGGCAAACTTGGGCGATTTACCACTCGCGAGTTATCGCTGAGACCCGGTAGTTACACAGTGGTCGGTTTACGTGATGGGTACAAAGATGTCCGGCAGAAAATCATCGTGAAACCCCGTCAGAAAGCACTGCGTGTAACGGTTATATGCAGAAATAAGGTGTGACCTCAAAACGGGTCAAGTAAAGAATCTTGGCTCAAAGACCAGGCTTTGTTTATCCCCAGAGGGGATTTGCTTTATTGAAAATATATTGACTTATTGAAATTCCAAATATCAAATAACAAAAAACAAAAAAATTCCAATGACCAAAATTCGAAAATCCAAACAATGACTGGTCCTGGAAGGTTTTGGTCATTGAATATTGGTATTTGTGTTTTATTTGTAATTTGGTGCTTGGGATTTGTGATTTTAGACACAAAACTCCAAGGAAGAGCCATCTATCTCTGACCTGGCCCAAAGGACCAGGTTTTTCAGAGCAAAATAAATATGGAATCAAAGCCGATAAAAATCGAACCCATCTCCTTTCGTTCCAGGCGTCCCTCCCCAAGAGTAAAGCCATTTAACATCTTAAAATGGTTTGTCGGTGTTTTTTTGGGAGTTGTTCTGATCTTACTGGGGGTCTCGGCATGGTTTGTCTTTACGGCCCGCCAGGTCGTGATAACGATAGCGCCTGTTCCTGAAACCATAGCGTTTTCCGGAAGCATCCCTACGCCCCGAATCGGCGACTATTATCTGATGCGGCCCGGAGAATACACGTTGACGGCTTTAAAGGAGTGCTTTTTCCCCCTTGAGCATACGTTTCGGGTCAGTGCTGAAAAACGGCAGAATTTACATCTGAAGATAAAAAAACTTCCAGGTCGGCTTATAATCCAAGCCCATCAATCCGGCGTGACCCAAAGCAACATTGTCGGTGCGCGGGTGTATATCGACGGTCATGGGGTCGGAAAAACCCCCATAGAAAGTCTTGAAATAAAGCCGGGTCCGGCGAAACTTGAAATTCGTGCCTTGAATTACCAGGACTTGAAAACGGATATCAAGGTGCACGGGTGCGGAAAACTTCAGGAGTTTAATATGGCACTGCTTCCGGGATGGTCGGATGTTACCGTCAGTTCCGTACCTCAGGGCGCTACCCTAAAGATTGATGGGAAATTGTTCGGGAATACCCCTTCACGCATTCAGCTTGCGGCCGGCACTTACCTGGTGGAAATTAGTGCCGATCTCTATAAAACCTGGAAACACCGCCTGGTCGTGAAACCGAATGAACCCCAGGAATTAAAGGATATACGGCTCCAGCCGACTGACGGTAAGTTGGCGATCAAAACAAAACCCGTCGGGGCGAATGTGATGATTGGCGGAACCTTCATCGGTCAAACGCCGCTGGTGATTGATCTTTCTCCCAATAAAGATCACGTGGTTCGAATTTCCAAGGCCGGTTATGAAAAAGCAACCCGTAATGTGCACGTTCCATCGGCAACGTCAACACGGCTCGACGTAAATTTAAAGCCCAGGGAAGGCATAATACGCTTGTGGTTGAAACCGGCAGACACGGAACTTCTGGTGAACAGCAAATCATGGGGCGCTACCCCCAAGCAATTACGACTGATTGCAGTGGAACATACCCTGGAATTCAAAAAAAAAGGATACCGCTCGTATCGTACCCGTATCACACCCCGGCTCGGGTTCCCGCAACAATTGAAAATAGCCCTGATAAAAGAGAGTGTTTCCAAAGAAGCGACATCGACGATGATCACAACCCAAACCGGTTACCGGCTGAAGTTAATTCGGCCCAAGACGTATACCATGGGATCTTCACGCAGAGAACAGGGACGCAAATCCAATGAGACCCTGAGGAAGGTCAAACTGACACGGCCGTTTTACATGGGGCTTCAAGAAGTGATGAACAAAGAGTTCAAGGAATTTATGGCCCGGTACAATTCAGGAACTTTCAAATCCAAACATCTGAACCGTGACGATCAGCCCGTGGTTCGGATAACCTGGGAACAGGCGGCTCTGTTCTGTAACTGGCTCAGCGCCAAGGAGTCACTTTTGCCTGCATATAGTAAAAAAGGGGAAAAGCTGGTTGCAGTAGAACCGTTAAATACCGGTTACCGACTGCCTACCGAAGCCGAGTGGGAATACTGTGCCCGGTTTACCAACACGCAGACATCCTTGAAATATCCGTGGGGTCATAAATTCCCTCCCAAGCAGTTATCGGGGAATTATTCCGATCAATCCGCAAAAGACTTGCTCCCGAACGTTCTTGAAGGGTACAATGATCAATATGCGGCAACGGCCCCTCCGGCCAAATTTAAACCCAATGGGCTGGGCCTGTATGATATGGGGGGAAATGTGGCAGAATGGTGTCACGACTATTATTCGATTTACAGCTATGCGCCCGAAAAGATGTATGTAGACCCGGTTGGGCCGGTGCATGGTAAGCACCATGTGATTCGGGGTTCCAGCTGGAAGCACGGAAGCATCGGCACTCTAAGGCTGGCATACCGCAGTTACGGCGATGATAAACGGGAGGATGTCGGTTTTCGGGTTTGCAGATACTTAAAGTAAACATGACCAACTGGTATATCATAATTATTGTTTGTTTGGGGGTATGCGTTCCCAAAATGACCTGTGCCGGAACCGAGCCGGCAAGATCCTCGAATGGTTTAAACGGGCCGCTTATACAAAATGTAGAATCAACTCAGCATGCGGGAATATATTTTTCACAAAATGATCCAAAGAAAACGTCGGACACCGTTACTGCCGATGATCTCTCAAAAGCCGAGGAAAAAACAACCCAATCGGAAACCCTAACAAAAGATAAAAATGCCAAAAAAAACACAAAACAGATGAAGCCGTTCGTCCCTTCAGAAACGATTCCGGCGGATCAGGGGGTGGATTTCCCATATGACATTTGATCGACTTGCTTCCCGCCTGCTGAATAAAATCCGAATCATCGGATTGCTTGTTGCACGTGCTATCAAGCGAACAAGTTAAAAGTGCCTAAAGTGAGCTAAAGTGCCTAAAGTTATGGAGTCGGGTCAACCTCATCATTTAATTCGCCAGAACTTTTTGAGATATTACTATATGTAAAACTAACCGAGAGAATTCATTATGAAAAAAACATTGCCCATATCCATGGAATTTATTTACCAGCTGTTCTCCCTGATGTTCATTATCATTGTTGTCCATGCCGCATACGTGGGCATCATCCGTCCCAATGCCGATGCCATCCTGGAACGGCAGGCCGCTATGATCGAAAAGGACAAAACCCTGAGTACAGAGCGGTCGGCTTATGTGTTGATTCGAGACTATGAGCAGGAAGCGTGTTTTATTCTCATGTTCTGGGCGCTGGCCATTATGGTGTTTAAAGCCGTTACCACCATAAGACACCGGACGTTGATAGAGAGGGATTTGATTCCGCTGGCCGAGGGTGTGCGTATCCTGCCTGAAGATACCCGGGAACTGTCCCGGGAGATTCAAGCGTTGCCGCCTTATCAACGGAACGCATTGCTTCCAAGAGCGTTGCTTGCGGGTTTGCAGAGATTCAGCTCTACCCGCAATGTTCAGGATGTTGCGGATGCCACCCATGCCTACTGCTCGGCGGAAGGCGAACGGCTGGAATCCGAATTGTCTATGATCAGGTATGTTGCCTGGGCCATTCCCGCCATCGGATTCATTGGCACGGTCCGGGGAATTGGAGATGCGCTCGGACAGGCACACCAAGCCATTGAAGGAGAGATCTTCGGTGTTACCCGCAGTCTGGGAGTAGCGTTTAACTCCACCCTGATCGCGCTTCTTATCAGTATTGTTCTCATGTTCATGCTGCACCAACTGCAACTCCTGCAGGAAAGATATGTGTTGGAAACCGAAGCCTATTGTGAGGATAAATTAACCAGACATTTGCATATGCAGTAACAACAATAAAATTCATCTGTTGGGGTGCTTAAATGACGCTTCTCGGACTTGAACTCAGCGATGCCGGAATCTTAACTGCCGGCGGAAACCCGTCGAGATTATTGGAGGTCGACGGACAGAAGCAAGAAAGCCCGGGGTTTGCCATCCCGGAAAAAAAGCGTCTGGTTGTTGGAAATTCCGCAGCAAGCAAGGCACACCTGTTTCCGCTTCAGGTCATCAACAGGTTCTGGGATCAATTGAATACGGAACCCCTGAAGCAAACCTATCAGCATGCGCAGAATCATGCTGAAATCGCCTGTGCTCACCTATCCCACATCTGGGAAAATATTAAAATGCATGGCGATGAGATGATTATCGCTGTCCCCGACTATTACAGTCGGGAACAACTGGGACTTATTCTGGGGATGGCCCAGGAACTGTCGATTCCTGTTAACGGGTTTGTATCCCTTCCAATAGCCGCATCATTTAATCCTTGTCCTGATGCAATGCTGCTGCATTTGGATATTCATTTGCACCGGTTTGAGATCGTTTATCTCCGTCAGGATGAGCATTTGACCCGGGAGAACTCATTGGCCGTACAGGAAATTAACCTCGAGCAGTTACATCGGGGCTGGGTGGAATCCATTGCCGAAGAATTTGTGCGTACCACAAGGTTCGATCCGCTACATCAGGCCGCCACCGAACAGGAGCTATATAGCCGTTTACCCACTGCTCTGGAAATTTTTAAAAGTCATTCATCGTTTATATTTGAAATATCACACGGAAAACATCGTTATCGCACTCCCTTGCTCTGGGGCCTGCTGAAACAAAAGAGCGAGGCGGTGTATGATGAAATCCGCCGTTCTATTGTAAAAATGCGAGATGCGTACGGTAAAAACAGCCTTTTGATTGTCCTCCAGCTGACCCATCGAATCGCCCGCCTACCGGGATTAAAGGATAAACTTTCAGAAATTGATCATTGCGAAATCATGGAACTCGAACCCGGCGCCGGCGCTCTGGGTGTTTTGCGGATCTGGGACCAGTTGGGAGATCGGCACTCCGGTAATGGGGCGTCCTTTTTTACCAGCCGTCCCTGGCGGCAGGCAGAACCGAAAGTTTCCCAAACCATTCCTTATGAAACTCCCGGTAAGATGCGGCCGACCCATTTGCTCTACCGGGATGTGGCCTATCCGCTCTCACAAAAACCTCTTTTCATGGGCTGCGATCCTTACCCGGCCGGAAAAAGCATATATGTTCAGGCGCAATCATCCGGCGTTTCTAAAAAGCATTGTACGGTTCACCGTGATGGGGACAGGATTATCTTAACGGATACCAGCAATCAAGGAACGTTCGTGAACGATCAAAGGGTCGACGGGAGCACGACACTGGAACTTGGACAAATCGTTCGTCTGGGGACATCCGGAGAAACCTTCCGTCTCATTGCCTGTATGGAAACCCATGAAACGTAGAAAATTAAATGTATTCAGCTTATCTTTTATCGACTGCATATGCTGCGGGTTAGGGGCAATCATTCTTTTGTTTGTCCTGGTAAACGCCAAGGGTGCCGTTCGTCGGAATGCCGTGACGTCGGATTTGCGTGCCGAGGCGAGCAAACTGGAAGAACAGGTGTTGGACGGCAAAAAGAACCTGGTTGATGCCCGCAACGCCCTTTTGCAAACCCAGACCGAACTGGTGACGACCCAGGGGCGATCCAGTGAAATCATAGACATACTTAATGAGAATAAGGTGGAACTGGCCGATCGGGACAAGGATACCCTGGCAACCAAAACACATATCAATAAGCTGAAGACCGATTTAAAATCTCTGGAAGAGGAACTCCGGCGATTGAAGGCCGGGGCAAAAACAGATGATGATTTGGGGTCCAGGTTGCGCTCGTTTCCCGGTCACGGGGATCGCCAGTATCTCACCGATTTGAAGATGGGCGGCAAACGAAATTTTATTCTGGTAGACGTTTCCGCCAGCATGCTGGATGAAACCATTGTGGGGATTATTCGTCGGCGAAATCTAAAGAATTCCCAAAAATTAAGTGCCCCCAAATGGCGTCAGGTCGTAAAAACCGTGGATTGGCTGATAACCCGGCTTCCACCGACCAGTAAATTTCAAATATACATATTTAACGACACCGCACGTCCTTTGATTGAAAAAACAAAAGGGGTCTGGCTGGATGCCGGTAAGGTGGACACATTAACCCTTGCGGCAGACAGCATGCACCGGGTGGTTCCGGAGAAAGGAACCAGTTTGATAAACGCATTCAAAGCCATAGGTGAGATGAAACCGGCTCCGGACAACATATTTTTACTTTCCGACAGTTTGCCGACCATGGGCAGCAGCAAGCCGTGGCAAACAAGAGTTTCCAGCAAAAAACGTGTCCGTTTATTTAATGAGGCGATCCCGAAATTGCTGGTCCGAGTTCCGGTGAACATTATCCTTTATCCCATGGAGGGGGATCCGCTGGCTGCGGATGCCTATTGGCGTCTGGCCAAGAAAACCAAAGGATCTTTTTTCTGTCCTTCTAAAAATTGGCCGTAAACGCAGTCCGAGATGACATGACCTTCAACGTCATTACAAAAGAAGGAGTGCTGGGGCAATGGAGTGTTGGAATAGTAAAAAAGATTTATAATTTCAATATGTTAATACTCCAGTATCCTCTCAGTCCATTGGCTATTTATGCATTATGAAAAACCGAATACGGGACCTAGAAATATTCAGCCTTTCCTTTATTGATTGCATCTGCTGCGGTTTCGGCGCCATCATTTTGCTGTTTGTGCTGTCCAAATTTGCCGAACCGGTGGTCATTGAAAAAATCAAGGAAAATATGCAGACCCAAATCGTTCGCCTGGAAAACGAACTGTTTGAAATCCGGGGCGAAACCCAGATCTTGAATCGCGAGCTGACGGCGAAAAAGGAGCAGTTGTCCCAAGAGAAGGAAAAGCTCGCCCGTCTCCAGGGAGATCTTTCGGACGTTGAAGGCCAATTCGCTGCATCCAAAGACGACGCCATGGTACAAAATATTATTGAAGGCAAACTGGCCCGGGCACGACAGGAACTGACCGAAGAAATGAAGCGGCTTTTGAAAAGCCGACCCAAAAAAATTACCCGTTCGGTGGGGGGTATCCCGGTGGACAGCGAATACATCGTTTTTATCATCGACACTTCGGGCAGCATGCAGCGGAATGCCTGGCGCCTGGTACAGAAAAAAATGCGGGAGACTCTCGAAATCTATCCCAAAGTCAAAGGTATTCAGATCATGAACGATATGGGAAATTTCCTGTTTTCCCAGTATGCGGGGAAATGGATACCGGACACCCCCGCCCGCCGCAGGGCTATCATTTCAGCCCTCAGTTCCTGGAGCTCTTTCAGCAACAGCAGTCCGGTGGAAGGGATTACCGCAGCGATCAATAGGTTCTATTCGAAAAATAAAAAAATAAGTCTCTATGTATTTGGTGACGAATTTAGTGGTAGGGCAATCCAACCGGTCATCAATGAGGTGGACAGAATCAACACGGCAACAAAAGACGGTTCTCGTCGCGTCCGAATCCATGCCGTGGGTTTTCCGGTGGTCATGGAAAAAACCAACCAACGCGGCAACACCGGGGAAAGATTTGCGACCCTGATGCGCGCGTTATGCCAGAGAAACGGTGGTACCTTTGTCGGGCTGAACAGCACAAGACCTTGAACTGCAAAAACGAGCGTCTTCCTAAAACTTAAAACTCTCGTAAAAAGGTTTTTTTTGATTTTTTTACAAGACCATCAAATGTAAATCATAAAAAATTAAGATTCGTTTCATGCAAAATAAACACGGAAAGCAACCCCATAGTTTATTAATGAAATTGTAATCTGCCTGGTGTTCTTTCATCGAGGATCTCCTCTGCTTCCTGGCAGCTTGAAGATCAACACTTTCAAACTTCGAAGTTAGAGCAATTGGTGATAGCACCTTGTTGGAAGTATTATAAACGCATGGGAAAATCTAAAACCACGCTATTCCCGAGAGCTGACCGACTATTCTCCCTTATTGGCCATCGTATAAGTCATAAAGCCGCCGCTTAGGTTTCTGGATTTAAAACCGTTTTGAACTAAAATTCTGTGTCCCAAATACCCACGAAAGCCAACGGCACAAAACGGAATATACGTCTTTTGTTTATCGAGTTCGGATAGTCTGCTTCTCAGTTCATCGATAGGAATATGCAAAGCGCCCTGGATCTCTCCCGCATGTTTCAGCTCCGATTTGGTGCGAAGATCGATCAAAATCGCACCGCTTTTTTGAAGCGCGTCAAGTTCACTCCAATGGGTTATTTCCATATCTCCTTTTAGAATATTGGCAGCCACAAAGCCGGAAATATTGACAGGGTCTTTTGCCGATGAATACGGCGGCGAATAAGCCAGTTCCAGTTCTTGCAGGTCGTAGACGGTCATTTCCGCACGAAGGGCGGTGGCAAGCACATCGATTCTCTTGTCCACACCCTTTTTGCCAACGATTTGAGCCCCCAGCACTTTACCGGTGCCCGGGGAAAAAAGAATTTTGATCGATGTTTTGGTGGCGCCCGGATAATAGCCGGCATGGGAGCCGGAATGAGTGTAGGAAACGAGATATGGAATGGCATGCTTTTTTAAATATTTTTCGTTGGCGCCGGTAGATGCCGCGACCATATCGAACACTTTTACCACCGAACTCCCCAGCGTCCCGGTAAAGATCGATTTTCTTCCCAACGCATTGTCTGCGGCAATTCGCGCCTGTTTATTGGCAGGGCCTGCCAGGGCGGTCAGTGTGGGAAAGCCCGTGACGAGGTCTCTGACCTCGACCGCATCTCCCACGGCATAGATGTTCGGATCGGAAGTCCTCATGGTGTCATTAACCGCAATGCCGCCCGTAGTGCCTATTTTCAGGTCAGCCTGTTTGGCCAGTTTATTATCGGGTCTGATCCCTACGGAAAGCAGCACCATGTCACATTCAATTTCGCGTCCTTTCTGCGTGGAGACTAAAATCCGGCTACCCGCTTTTGAAAATGATTTTACGCCGTTTTCAAGCTCGAGTTCCACGTTTTTGGCTTCAAGATGTTCATGAATCAGGGCTGCCATCTCATAGTCCAGGGGTGGCAACACCTGGTCGAGCATCTCCACGATTGTGGTTTTAACGCCTCGTTCGGTCAGGTTTTCGGCCATCTCGAGGCCGATAAAGCCGCCGCCCACCGCAACCGCGCATCGGGGATTGCGCTCATCCACAATTTTTTTGATTCGGTCCGAATCGGGTACGTTTCGAAGGTGAAAAATATTTTCCAGTTCAATACCCTCCAGAGGCGGCTTGATGGGTTCAGCGCCGGGCGATAAAATAAGCTTATCATAATTTTCCCAATATGTTTTCCCCGTGGTCGTATTCTTTATCTCCACGGCTTTTTCTTTGGCATCGATACCTATTACCTCGGAGAAGATCCGCACATCGATGTTATAGCGCTGTTTAAATTCCTCCGGTGTGGCCAAAAGAAGGTCATCCCGCTGTTTGATGACATTTCCGATATAATAGGGAAGACCGCAGTTGGCAAAGGAGATATATTCTCCCCGCTCAAAAATGACAATTTCAGCATCTTCGCTCACTCTTCTCGCCCGAGCCGCTGCTGTGGCGCCTCCGGCAACTCCGCCGACAATAACCAGTTTAACATCCATATTTCTTTCCTCAAAAATGAAATGTGTTAGTAAATCCTGTAAGATGACAGTTAGCCAACCATTTTCAAACAGGATGTGTATTCTATGAGACTGAAATATTATGGCCGAAATTCAAAAAAATGTAAAGAATATGTTCAACAGTCGGGTCTGTTGCATATCGCTATCCATACCCGCAAAGCCAAGCAGACTCATTTATGATGAATCGGCAACGAATTACTGATTGAGGTTTGCCACTCATTTCCAAATGTTCCCTACTCGGTATCTTCGACAGTGATGTCGCGATTACTTGTAGAGGGAAGCAAGTTTACAATAAGTTGATCCTATAAATTCTGGAATAAAAGGCTTTTACATATTGACTTTCTGATTTTGTTCCTGCATCTTAAGAAAAGCAAGGGGTATTAGGCATGAATTAACAACAAACAAAGGGGGGAAACAGATGACAAAAGCTGAATTGGTTGAAAAGATGGCTAAAGATTCAGGTATTACAAAGGTTGCGGCCAAAGCGGCATTTGAATCATTTATTGACGGTGTGACAAAAGGCCTGAAGAAAAGAGACAGCAAGGTGACCATAGTAGGTTTTGGGACATTTAAGAAGGTATATCGAAAAACCCGAATGGGACGTAATCCACAGACAGGTGAAAAAATTAAGATTAAGGGTAAAAATACTGTTACGTTTAAGCCGGGAAAAAATCTTAAATAAAAAATCAGCTTGGCAAAACAATAGACCATAAACTTACATGTGCCCCTATCATGCTTGGAGGCTGAGTTGGTGAACCGCCGCCGCCGATGTTGAGCACCTGTTTGCCGGCAAGACCGGCTCGGGCGTTGATGTATCGGACCCGGGTCTCATCGATGTCGTGCAGGGTGCCGAACTCTCCTTCACGGTCCCACCAGCGGGAGGCCACGGTCTCAAATTTGGAAATTTCCGATTCGCCGATGTTTTTGTCAATTGTCGACATGGTCCATCTGCCCCCTGAAGTGAGGTGGATATGAAAGAAACATTTAGATTGCTATTGGGCATCATTTTAGTATTCAGTTTATTTGGTTTATTGGCCTGCCCTCCTTCGGAAGATGCTTCCAAACAAGAAAAATGGGATATCAAAAAGCAGGGTATTGAAAATAAGGCTCTTGATTTTGCTCTTGAAGACCTTAACGGCAATAAGGTCAAATTAAGTTATTACAAAGGTCAAGAAGTCCTTTTGATTTTTAGTACAACCTGGTGTCCCTATTGCCGGACAGAAATTCCTCAGTTAAAGAAATTATACGCTAAGTACAAAGAAAAAGGACTTGAAATCCTAAACATAGATATCCAGGGAAGCAAAGACAAAGTGTATGCATATGCAAATAAACATAAACTTCCTTATAAAGTTCTTTTGGATACAGATGGTATGGTTGCATCAATGTATGGCGTAAGAGGCGTACCGACCAAAGTTCTGATTAATAAAGACGGAACAATCCTTTGTGTTGCATGTCGATCCATTGATATTATGTTGGACATGTTATTTGATACTCCGATTTAAACCAACGATTATTGTAATACTTAAATCCATCCCGGTTTTTTTCTATACTGTCATGAAAACCCAAAAGTCAAAAGGACAAACACAAAAAGCGTTTGACAGTGTTAAATCAATTTTTTAAAAGGTTTTGAAGCCGTCTTTTTGCACCCGGCGGAATTTGTTTAAAACGGTAAAGATAAACCGGAAAAATTGAGGATCACATGGCTTTCAGCTTGGCACTTATTATCATCTTGGGGTTAGGGGCCGATTATCTGTTTAAACGCCTGCAATTGCCGGGTCTGATCGGTATGCTCATCGTCGGGGTTCTTGTTGGTCCTTATGTGTTAAATTTTATGTCCCCTGAAATGATGCAAGTTTCCGGGGATTTCAGAAAAATAGCACTGATAGTCATTCTGCTTAGGGCCGGCTTTGAGCTTCGCCGGGATGCGTTGAACCGGGTGGGACGTGCGACGGTAATTATGAGCACGGTGCCGGCTGTTTTTGAAATCGGCGGAGTGATGCTCGTGGCGCCAAGGCTGCTAAATATGACCTATCTTGAGGCCGCCATTCTTGGTTCCATCTTGGCTGCTGTCTCTCCGGCCGTTGTTGTGCCCCTTATGATTGATTTTATGGATCGAGGGCGGGGGGCCAAAAAGGCCATTCCCACGATGGTCCTCGGGGCTTCTTCGTTGGATGATGTTTTTGTTATTGTTCTGTTCACCGTATTTTTAGGCATGTACGGTGGGGAACAGACAAATATTTTTATGCAGCTGGGTGCAATTCCCGTCTCTATTGTTCTTGGAATCATCGTCGGAATCATTCCCGGATATTTTTTATATCGCCTTTTTACGAAATATGACTGGCGTCCTCCAAAACGGACGATGCTGGTTATGGGTGTTGCCATAATTCTAACCTGGCTGGAAGCGGTTTGCGAAGAATATGTGCCAGTGGCCAGCCTTTTGGGCGTCATGGCCATCGGGTTTATTATTTTGGAAAAATCCGAGTCCATCGCACATATTATTTCTCAGAAACTAAAGAAACTATGGATATTTGCAGAGCTTTTGCTTTTTGTTCTGGTAGGGGCTCAGGTGAACATTCATGTGGCCTGGGAAGCAGGCCTGGCCGGAGCGTTGGTAATTTTTATCGGTCTTATTTTTAGAAGTGTGGGAACGTATTTGTCGCTTATTGGAACGCCTTTTGATTGGAAAGAGAAACTTTTTTGCGTGGTGGCTTATATTCCCAAAGCAACTGTTCAGGCTGCCATTGGGGCGATTCCCCTTGCTGCGGGTGTAGCCTCGGGAGAGGTTATTCTGGCGGTTGCGGTTTTATCCATTCTCCTGACGGCGCCCGTTGGAGCCATCGGCATCATGATTTTGGGTGAAAGAATTTTAGATTACGGTGAACTTTCGATGTACAGATTCAAAGAATTGCGGGATAAGCTTGCACTTCCTCATGTGGGCGAAAGAGTTAGGAGCAAGGTCTCCGGAAATATATGGAAGGTGATCGAGCAAAAGGAGATATGGCTGGAGGAACCTGCGGCAGCAGGTGATTCCAAGGGGGATTCGCATTTAACACCGGCAATTTACTTGCGGTATTGGAGTGAAAGTAAGGGGGCGGGCAAAGGCAGTACCCTGAGCTATCATTACACCCAAAAAGATCAATCCTTTCAGGATTACTGGGAAATTCTTTATGACTGGTAATACTTGCGAAAGTCAGGCAATAAATTTGACGGCTTCGTAAAAAGTCCAACTTCTGCGTTGCGCTGCATCCTTCGTCACTGCAGCGTACTATAAGTACGCTTCATTCCTCAGGATTTGCGCGCCTTGAATTTGGATCTTTTTACTTTGCCGTCGGATTTTGACTTTTTACGAGTTCATCAAATTTCGATAGAAGGAGATTATCATGGAGTGTAACGTGATTCAAACAGATCAAGCGCCGTCTGCCATCGGTCCGTATTCCCAGGGCATAGCGGTGGGCTCCTGGCTTTTTGTGAGTGGGCAGCTCGGAATGCACCCCCAAACCGGCGAACTGGTAAGTCCTGATTTTGCGCTTCAGGCACGCCAGGCCCTGGAAAATCTTCGGCAGATCGTGCTGGCCGCAGGATGTGATATTAATCGTGTGACGGCGGTCGATGTTTTTGTCACCGACATGGGGAATTTTGCCGAGTTTAATGAAATTTACACCGAATATTTTTCAGAGCATCGACCGGCCAGGGCCGTGGTGGAGGTGCGTGCCCTGCCCAAGGATGCCAAAGTTGAGATCAAGTGTATTGCATATCGCGGGCTGATTTAACGGATTCATATGAAGGCATGAATAATCGGATTGTTCCCTGAATATGGAAAGGTTTTGCTATGGGGTACTTTGTTCTATTAGTAATTTCTATCTGTTTTGCAGGTTTATTATATTTGATTGCAGCCAAAAGAGGTTCAAATAAAACCTTTTGGGCAATAATGGGTTTTGTCTTCGGCCCTTTTGCAATTCCTTTTGTGTTTTTTGCTAAAAAGGTCGATCCAACAAATACGGTTTAGGTAAAATACAATTTATTTAATCTTGAAAACCTGGTCCTGTGGGCCAGGTCAGAGTTATCCGGCTCTGCCTGAAGAAACGCCGTAAAAGTTTGAAGTGAACTAAAGTTTAAAGTGAGCTAAAGTCAAGGAATTTTGTCAATTATATAAAATCAGCGGAGCGCAGCGACTCCATAACTTTAGGCACGAAACCTTGACCGGAAGACCGGAATTAGGGGAAAGTGACAAACACAAGATGTAGGGTCGGGGGCAAATCTGGACTAGTCAATAATTTTTAACAAGAGCGATCGACATCTAAATAGTATCACAACTTATTGACATTACATAAAAATACATGTTCTGGCAAGGTATCTTGAATCAAGCACATCTCTCCCTCCCATGACTTCCTTTTCAAAGAAATTACTCCCCTAATAGATAAAGTTTAAATGGGCGCTCATACCTTATTTCCCCGCACTCAAACTCTGCTACCTTTTTTTGTCATTTCATTTGACGATATTTGTCATATTATTGCTATCATAAAACCTCCAAATATGACCTTACTGCCTGTAAATATTATATAAAATCTATATTGTCATTCTGGTTCAATTGTTGCATCACGACCTATGTGAATGAGAACAATAAAAGGAGGATCGACATGAATTATAGTGTTATGAAAAGATTAATGTTTCTTTTAACTATTGTCTTATTTCTATTTTCTTTCAGCGCATGTAGAACAACCGGAGGAGCGATAGGTTTTGGATGGAGTGAGGGGTCAGGATACGGACACCATCATGAAGTCAAAAAAGGAGGACCTCCACCACATGCACCTGCCCATGGATATCGTGCAAAACATAATTATCGGTATTACCCTTCCTGTAGCGTTTACTATGACGACTATAGAAAATTATATTTTTACCTTGAAGGGCCTAACTGGCGGGTTGCCGCATCGTTGCCGCATTCTATTCAATTGGGATCTGGCGGGTTTGTAAGCATTGAGATGGATTCCGATAGACCTTATATCCATTACGAAGAGCACAAGCGCAAATACGCTCCGGGTCAATACAAGAAAAAGTATAAGAAAAAAAATAAATGGCTTGGTTGATAGCTGTGATCTGAAGTGGTATAGTTATAGCGGACACCTTGAAAAGCATGTTATAAGAACCAGATTCAAGGAGGTGTCAGATGAAAAGAATTATTATTGTAGCATTGAGTTTCTTTTTTTTGCTTGCAACTGCTATTCCAGTAATTTCTAAAGATTACGATCGCGATACCCATAATCGTCGTGACTACAAAGAACGTCCCGATAACCCC
>JAUVTO010000189.1 GCA_030601485.1 Desulfobacterales bacterium
AAAAGTCAGATTTTGATGGCAAAGTAAAAAGCTCCAAATTCAAGGCGCGCAAATTCCGAGGAATGAGACGTACTTATAGTACGTCGCAGTGACGAGGAATGCAGCGCAACGCAGAAGTTGGACTTTTTACGAAGCCATCAATCTTCAATCACACAGCCCGTGCCAGTGTAAGCACATCAACATGACCGGCCCCGCCCTTCAATAGAACCTTTGTACATTCATTTACCGTTGCTCCGGTGGTATAAACATCATCCACAAGCAGTATTCTTTTACCCGTGATTTTCGAACCATCGCTTATGCTTATATTGAATGCATTCTTAATGTTTGCCAAACGTTCCTTGCGCCCTAAACCGGTTTGGGGTTCCGTCCATCTTGTTCTTGCAAGAATATTTAGGTCAACCGGTATATCCGGAAATCCCACATGCAAAAATTCTGCAATGCGTACCCAGTCCTTTACCAGAAGAAATGACGGGTTGAACCCCCGCATTCTCAACTTTTTTACATGTAGCGGAACCGGCACAATCAGGTCTATACTCATTGTATCCCAAAAATTGATAAAAGCAGTAAAAAGAAGGGTCCCTAAAGGTCGTGCCAGTTGGATTTTCCCTTTATACTTAAAACAATGTATCACCGCCATAAGTGTGTATTTATAAATCCCTGATGATCGTGCGATTTTGAATCTTTTTGGTGAATCAAGGCACTCTCCGCAGACATGATCTTCCCCTTGCCTGCTTTTAAACACCATACCGCATCTGGAACACTTGGGGGATTCGACCGGCAAAAATCCTGATGTGCATGTCGGACATAAAAAGGGGGCCATCAATTTCTCAAAGACTTTAGGAATATTGTCCAAATCATAATTGCCCTGGGCGGAAGTTAACACTGGTTTTTCAATAAATTCCTGCGCAATGTTTGAACTGTTCGCATCCATAGCCCGTGGTTTCAAATCGCATATTCTATGTTGTGCGGAATGAAAAAAAGATCCGCACGCCAGACACCGCGTCGGGAAAAGGGCTTTTTTAAAGGCGCTGGCTATACGGATCAACATATTTAGGGACAACGGTTTTATTATCATCAAGACAAATGTGACGGTCTCGTAAAAAGTCAAATTTTGATGGCAAAGTAAAAAGCTCCAAATTCAAGGCGCTCAAATTCCGAGGAATGAGAAGTGCTTATAGTACGTCGTAGTGATTCACCCGGTTAAATAAATAATTTGTGTGTTTATCCGCTCAATGAAAAAAGAAAGATTTTACCATAAGCCCTTATGTTATTGTAAAAATTTAACTGGGCAGGGAATGCAGCGCAACGCAGAAGTTGGACTTTTTACGAAGCCATCAAATGTCGCTGTCTGAAAGCCTCGTACATGGCAACCGCTCCCGCCACAGAAGCATTCAGGGAAGTTACCGGCCCTGCCTGGGGAATGGACATTAAAAAATCGCAATGTTTTTTTACCAGGGGGCGAATCCCTTTTTCCTCCCCACCAATAACAATTGCCATATGACCTGTCAAATCAGTCAAAAAAATTGATTTGTCCGAAGCTTTTTCCATTCCTGCAATCCACCATCCTTTTTCCTTCAACGCCTCCATTGTATTTACCATGTTTGTTACACTTACAAGACGGATATGTTCCAGGGCTCCTGCTGATGCCTTGGACACTACAGGTGTGGGAGAAACAGATCTGTCCTTTGGAATGATTATACCGTCAACGCCCACACAAAGTGCTGTTCTAACCAGAGCGCCTAAATTATGAGGATCCATGACATTGTCGATCAGCAACAGTAAATGGTTTGTATCACCCGGCCGGATACTGTCAATAATATCAGAAATTTCGGATAGCGGGAAACGACTCGTCCTGGCTCCGATTCCCTGGTGATGATCCGTTCCGGTCAGAGATTTTAACCGTAAAGGTTCCACCCATTCCACAGGAATTTTTTTGGCTTCAGTAAGTGTCAATATCCTGTCTAAACGTTGTGAGATCTTTTTTTTTGCAATATAGACTGCAAAGAAATCTCTACGACCGGCTTTTAAAGATTCAAGAACAGGATTGATTCCAAAAAGCATCTCTTGTTTCACGATTACCTTTCAGCTGATCATTTTCTCTTTATAATGATATTTCTCTATAATAGAGATAAGTTTTTCAATTGATACGGACAGCTGATCATTAACGATAACATGACGGTACAGACCTTTTTGGGCCATCTCCTTTTCCGCAGTTAAAAGTCGTCTTTTAATTGTTGTCCTGCTTTCAGTTCCCCTCATTTCAAGGCGTTTTCTAAGAGTCTCCAGTGACGGGGGCATGATAAAAATCGTGACACTGTCAGGATAATTCCCAAGTATCTGTATGGTCCCCTGAACATCAATATCAAGGAGCATGTCACGCCCGGAAGCCAGACCCTTGTCTAAAAATTCAGCAGATGTGCCGTAGTAATTGCCGTGAACCTCCGCCCATTCAGCCCAATGGCCGGTTTCAATCCTTTTTTCAAAATCTTTTTTTTGGATAAAATAGTAATCGACACCGTCTTGTTCACCGTTGCGTGGTGATCTTGTTGTGTACGAAACCGAATAAAGTATATTGTTAAACCGGTTGAGCACGACTTTGGAAAGGGTTGTCTTGCCGCCCCCCGACGGCGCGGAAATGATAAAAAGATGACCCTGTCTACTATTTATCTCTTTGGGATTTGAACGGAATGGTCCGCTTTCCTGTTCATTCATAATCGATTATTTTGAAGCCTTGAGTGTTGAATAGCGCTGGGATATTGTTTCGGCCTGTATGGCGGAAAGAACAATATGATTGCTGTCCATAACAATGATAGAACGAGTTCTGCGGCCGTGCGTTGCATCTATCAAACGTTTTTCATCTTTGGCTTCATCTTTAAGACGTTTCATAGGAGCTGGATTGGGAGACACGATAGCAACAACTCGTTCGGCAACCACTGTATTTCCAAAACCGATATTCAAAAGATTCTGATCCATATTCCTCCCCTCACCCGGATAAACCGAAATCAATTCTCACCATATTATTCCACATTCTGCAACTGCTCTCTTATTTTTTCAAGATCGGACTTCACCTCGACAATAATATGGGATACATTTGAATTGTTCGTCTTAGATCCCATGGTGTTAAATTCACGGTTGAGTTCCTGCATCAAAAAATTAAGTTTTCGGCCGGCAGGTTCTGCTGAATTCATAATTGTTCGAAACTGTTTGGTGTGGCTTGCAGCCCTAACAATTTCCTCGGAAATATCACTTCTATCCGCAAGAAAAGCCGCTTCCTGTGCTATCCGACCGGGATCTATCTCTATAATCCCTTTTGTTAAAGCAGCGATACGGTCCTTAAGGCGCTGCTGGTAATGAGATAAAAGGTCGCTCGATTCTTTCTGAATCTGTTCAATACGTTCTTCTATACCGTTAAGCCGGGCATCAATATCTGCTTCAAGAAAATCGCCTTCCCTTTTTCGCATAGCGATAAGGTTGTTTATGGCTTCATTAATAGAATCTTTAAAAACAGGCCAGCAGGCTTCCATATCAAGATCCATCTCGGCAGGCTTGATAATAGCTCCCCCACTTACAAGAAGATCCATCGATATTTCGGAATTAATATTGAATTTATCTTTCAATTGGACAAGGCTGTCATAATATGCCCTGGCCTTGGGTGTATTTATTTCAAATGCATATGCCTCATCGGAATCGTCCCCGACTTGCAGATTAACCTCTATGCGGCCTCTTGAAACCTTGCTGGCAATTAGAGTTTTTATCTTCTCCTCCAGTGCAAGATATCCATGGGGAATACGCAATGCAATATCAAGATATCTGCTGTTGTAAGAACGAATCTCAAGCAAAACCGTAAGTTTTTCTTGGGTTTTCTCCGATTTTGCATATGCGGTCATACTCTTTAGCATTTTTCTTCAGCCTTTAAAA
>JAUVTO010000159.1 GCA_030601485.1 Desulfobacterales bacterium
GCAGTGGCCAGAAGAAGAGGATTTCAGGGTAACGTGGTCCTTGAAGTTCTGGTGGGCCCAATTGGAAATGTCCTTGATTTGCGTGTGTTATCTTCCAGCGGGCACCCGATTCTTGACAGGGCCGCGAAATCTTCGGTAAAAAACTGGACATTCGAGCCCGGAATGAGAGGGCAAGAAAAAGTTGAGATGTGGGTTAGGGTTCCGATCCGATTTGAACTTAAATAAAGAATCTTGGCCCAAAGGACCAGGCTTTGGTTTGTCCCTGAAAGGGGCTGTTTTACTTAAAGCCGTACAAGTTAAAAGTGCCTAAAGTGATCTAAAGTGCCTAAAGTTATGGTGTCGCTTCGCTCCACTGATTTTATATAATTGACAGAATTCCTTAACTTTAGCTCACTTTAAACTTTAGTTCACTTCAAACTCTTGCAGCAATTCTTCAGGCAGAGCCGGATAACTCTGACCTGGCTCTCCGAGGCGTAGGCTTTACGAGCCGGAGGCCCAAAGGACCAGGTTTTTCAGGGCAAAATAAATGTTTAGTCCCAGTTAAATTTTACGCCTCCAATTATCCAGCGGTCGGGCATGGGTGTGAAACCGGATTCAACATACTTTTCGTTAAAGAGATTTGTGGCCTCAAGAAAGAGTTCATAATTTGAAAGGGTATATGTCAGGCGGGTATCGACAACCGTATAGTTATCACCAACCATGCGTTTTCCATACCTTGCTTTGATGACTTGCTTCAATGAGGAAAGCCATGTAAACACCACGGACCCGTTGAGCTGATGCCTGAGATAATCCAAAGCATATTTTGATTCCATTCCCTGTGTGCTCCGGTCAGAGTCAAGGTAAGTATAGGCGATACCCACAGATGAGAGCCATTTCGTGTTGAAAAAAGATTTCGGATAAAACGTAACCCCCACCTCCCCTCCTTTTGTCCTGACGGTTGCAATGTTTCTTGCTTGCCAGGCCGTTTCTCCGGGCCGTCGCGACCAATCAATAACATCTTCTGAATCACGATAAAACAGGCTGAAATCAGCAGTGATCCCGCCGGTGAGCCAGCGCAGCCCGGTCTCGCCGGTCCAGGCTTTCTCAGGTTTAAGGTCGGGATTACCCTGATTTGCCGGAGTAAAATAATAAAGTTCCGTATAAGTTGGAACCCGGAAAGATTTTTCAAAAGACGTAAACCAGGTTAATCCGTCCGTCAATTCAATGCTCATATCCGCACCCGGCCAGTACTCCCAGCCCCAGGAGCTGTAGTGAACCGCAGAAGCGCCCATACCAATGGCCAGCCGGTCAGAAGGATAAAACCGGTGTTCAAGAAAAACAGCCTGCCGCCCACGGTTGTGATCCCCCAAACTGGAACTTTCCATATCTTCAAGCTCTGCTTCTCCGCCGATTGATGTGGCTCCCAGTTCGGATATTATAAGGGTGTTTATCTGCGCGCCAAAAACATCGGTCCGGTGGTCGTTTAAGTTCCACACCCCGTTGATATTAATTTTAAATTCATCCTTATGGCGACGCCAGTGTATCCGGGGCATTACTTCCACATCTGCCATTTTAAGCTCGGCATTGCTGTACAGCAGAAAGGTTTCTGTCTTTTCCCGCTGATCCGGAAATGTGTCGCTGTAAAATTTATAGGCGCCGAAATCTTTGTCTGTAAACCCCATTCCCAGCCGGAATTTATTGGATCCGCTTTTTAAAATACCCTTATAATTTATTGTTTTTATGTCAAAATCAGTATCTTTGCCTTCAAGGTAGCCCGAAGAATACCGCCGGCTTGCCGATAGCCGGCCGGATACTTTGTCCGAACTCAACGCCGCATGCGCACCCATATCATAATAGCCATATTCACCATATGCGCCATGGCCTCCGAAGGAGTTGCTATTCGCGTCACGCGTTATGATATTAATGACCCCTCCCACTGCATTGGGGCCGTAAATTCTTGCCGCCGGTCCTTTAACGATTTCAATACGTTCGATATCAATCAAGTTAACGGGGAGATCCATATTGTGATGACCGGTTTGAGGATCACTAATATTAACACCGTCAATCATGATCAGTGTCTGCTCATGCGACCCCCCACGGATTCTCACATCGGCCTGAACTCCATGAGCACCACGTTGGCGAACATCCACACCGCTCATATATTTAAGGATATCTGAAATATTGTCTGCCGGCAGAATTGCAATCTCTTCCCGTGTAATCACCGAAACCGAGCAAGGGGACTCCGAAAGATGATAGGGAATACGACTTCCGGTGACCACTACCGGATCAAGTTCGTAGTATTGAACATTATTTTCCTGAGCCATCAAAGTGGCGTTGCCGCCCAATAACAAAATGAATATGATTGCATGCATCCGGTACATTGAATACAATCCGACCGTGTTTGGTTAACCATGAGATGATATTAGGATAACGAAGATACCGCTTATAACTTACCCGATTTTTTTTATCAAGTTCTTTTTTAATTTGGGATGGAGGCTATCTCAACCGCTTACACTGCGTGGTTGTTACCTAAATCTTGCATATGGAAACCTCCGACTCATACAAAGTTCAGGTGATAGCCCATTTTTTTGGAAGCAAATTTTTCGGTATGAAGAATTTTTTGTTCGCACCTATTTTCGAAAATGTACTAATATCCTGCTGTTAACGTTTTTTGTCCAATAGTTTATTGTTATTTTCATCTTCAGCAATTAAATTCATCAGATATTGGCCGTACTCATTTCCCATCATTTCGGATGAAAGGTCTGCCAGTTCCTCTTTGTTTATGTAACCCAGGCGGAAAGCGATTTCCTCAACGCATGATACTTTAAGTCCCTGCCGTTCCTGAATAGCCTGTACATAACTGGCTGCCTGCTGCAGGGCTTCTTGAGTACCTGTGTCAAGCCAGGCATAACCTCTCCCAAGAAGCTCCACATGGAGCTTACCCCTGCGCAAATACTCCAAATTAACGTCTGTAATCTCAAGTTCTCCCCTGGCGGACGGCCTGAGCTTTGCGGCAATGTCCACCACATCATTGTCATAGAAATAAAGGCCCGGCACTGCATAATCCGATTTGGGCTTTTTTGGCTTTTCTTCGATACTGATGACCTTCCCGTTGAAATCAAATTCTACAACACCGTAACGCTGCGGATCACGCACTAAATACCCGAAAATCAGACCGCCGTTTTTAAGCTCAACTGCTCTTTGCAGGATATCGGTAAGATTGTGGCCGTAGAAGATATTATCCCCCAGGATAAGGCAAACCGAATCTTTCCCGATGAATGATTTGCCGATGATAAAGGCCTGGGCCAGTCCTTCGGGCCGTGGTTGCTCTTCATAATAAAAAGAAAGCCCGAGTTGAGAGCCGTCTCCGAGAAGTTTTTTAAATAAAGGTAAATCCTCGGGCGTAGAAATAAGAAGTATCTCCCGTATCCCGGCCAGCATCAAAACAGAGAGCGGGTAATAGACCATGGGCTTGTCATAGACAGGTAAAAGCTGTTTGCTTACAACACGGGTAATTGGATAAAGTCGGGTTCCGGAACCGCCGGCTAAAATTATTCCTTTCATATTCTATTTTCCTTTCTCATGCCATGACGATCTTTTCCTTTGCCCCCTTAATTCCTTTGGTGGCATTTCGGGTATCAATAATCAGATTGGAATGCTTTACGATCTCGGCAAAATCATAGTCGCTGTGATCGGTAACAATGATCACCGCATCCATCTCGGCAAGGATTTCCCGGGTAATGGGAGTTGACTCCATCTGGAAATTATATTTTCGGGTGGTATGCAGTTTGGGTATCCATGGATCATTGTAGCTTACAATTGCGCCCTTTTCCAAAAGCATTTTCATGATTGCATAACCCGGAGACTCTCTATCGTCATCCACGTTCTTCTTGTAGGCAATTCCAAGTATTAACATGCGGCTTCCATTAAGACTCTTTTTGTTTTTATTGAGAGCTTCCACTGTTTTTTCAATCACATAATACGGCATGGAAACATTGATCTCTCCGGCAAGTTGAATAAAACGAGTTGAAAAATCATACTCTTTTGCTTTCCAGGCCAGATAAAATGGATCGATGGGAATACAGTGCCCCCCCAGGCCGGGTCCGGGATAAAACGGCATATACCCAAAGGGCTTTGTGGCTGCGGCGTCAATAACCTCAAACAGGTCGATTCCCATCTTGTGAGCAAGAATCTTCAGTTCGTTAACCAGGGCGATATTCACGGAACGGAAAGTATTTTCAAGAAGCTTGGTCAGCTCGGCTGCCTGAGTAGAAGAAACCGGCACCGACCGGGTAATGGAGTTGTACAGAGCCGTTGCGACCTCCAGGCAGTAACTGGTGACGCCACCCACAACTTTGGGAATATTGGTGGCAGTGAATTTTTTGTTTCCCGGATCTTCTCTCTCGGGGGAAAAGGCAAGGAAAAAATCCTGTCCGACCTTCATATCCTGTGACGAAAGTCGCGGGCGAAGCATTTCCTCGGTGGTTCCCGGATAAGTTGTACTCTCAAGAACAATTAGCTGCCCTCTGCGCAAATTATTTGCGATGGTCTCCGTGGTTTCCAAAAGATAGCTTAAATCCGGTTCCATCTTGTCGGAAAGGGGGGTTGGCACACAGATCAGGATGCAATCCGCCTCGCTTAAGCGGCTAAAGTCGATGGTTACATCAAACCGTTTTGCATCGATCATTTTCTTAATCTGATCGGACGGAATGTGCTTGATATAAGATTCTCCGTGAAGAATTTTATCGATCTTTCGTGAATCCAGATCAAAACCGATGACATTAAACCCCTTTTTCCCAAAATGAAT
>JAUVTO010000201.1 GCA_030601485.1 Desulfobacterales bacterium
TTCGCCCCGCCTGCCATTGCAAGGCACGAGCGGGCAGGCCCAATTGGAGTAATGGAATAAACATATTGCCATTAAACAATTTGTTATTTGAACAAGTTGTAGAATTTCCGAGACATTCAATTATGATTTTGCGACAAATGAAATATTTGCCTTATAAAAAACTCAAATACAGGTTCGATTTTGAAATCGGCTACCTTACAAAAAGCCCCTGTAGAGAATGTGATAAAAGAAAAGATTTCCCTGACTGTATGGACGATTGCAACATGCTCGACAAAATACACACCATTTTGTGTGAAGCCATATCGTGTTCAAAACGCGTTTAATCTGCCCAATCAAAGGAGGGATGTATGACCGGCATGAAACTCAATAATATCCCCGCCTGGAAGAAATTGATCCAGCATGCTGATATTATGAATCGTCCTGAAAAACATCTCAAGTATCTACTGGAAGAAAAAGATCGACTTATAAATTTCTCTTTGAATAGTTCCGGTATTTTTTATGATTTTTCACGCCAGAGGTTAGATGAGCAGACCATGGAACTTCTGTTCAAACTTTCTGATGCCCGGAGGCTAAAAGAGCAGTTTACCGCAATGATCTGTGGAGAAAAGATCAATACAACTGAAAACAGGGCGGCGCTTCATACAGCAGCAAGGAATTTTTCAGGCAATCCGGTTTTTGTTGATGGCAAAGATGTGATGCCTGAAATAATAAGCGTAAGAGAGGATATCAAACGGTTTGCATCAAAAGTTCATTATGGAAAAATAACCGGGTCAACCGGCAAACCGTTTAAACATATGGTTGTCATCGGAATTGGTGGATCATATCTGGGTACAGAGTTTGTCGCCCAGGCATTGGATCCGCTGGCAGATAAAAATATTGAAATATCGTTTCTTTCAAACGTGGACATTCATAATTTTGGATCCATTGCTTCGGCCATTGATCCTGAAACCACCCTGTGGATCGTCATCTCAAAAAGCTACACAACAGCAGAAACCATAGCCAATACCCATCAGGCGTATGCCTTTATGACGGAGAAAGGTCTTGATCCTGCCCAACATTTTGTCACGGTTACCAGCATGGGATCTCCGGGAGATGATCCTTCAAATCCCGTCCTTTCTTCATTTCACATGTTCGATTTCATCGGTGGAAGATACAGTGTTACCTCAGCGGTGGGCGGAGTTCCCCTGAGTCTGTATTTAGGGTATGAACGGTTTGAACGGTTTTTGAAAGGCGCTCAAGACATGGACCTTCATGCCCAAAACGCCCCGGTGGAAGAAAATATTCCCCTTATTGCCGCGCTTATTTCAATCTGGAACAATAACTTCCTGGGATATCCTGCTCATGCCATCATCCCTTATGCATCTCCGTTGTCCAAACTGGCGGCTCATATCCAGCAACTTAACATGGAAAGCAACGGCAAGTCAGTCACCCAATCCGGTGAACTGCTGGATGAGCCTTCGGGTACTATTATTTTTGGAGAACCCGGAACCAATGCACAGCATTCATTCTTTCAACTGGCACATCAGGGTCGTCCGTTTCCCATTGATTTTATCGGTGTCATCAATCCCCATTTTAAACAGTATCAAAGTCAATCAAAAGGGGTCACCAATCATCAGGAACTCTGGTCGAATCTGATTGCACAGCCCCAAGCCCTTGCAAAAGGAAAGCAAGACACAAATCCGGCAAAATCTTTTTCCGGTAACCGGCCGTCATCAACCCTTATTTTAAATGATCTTTCCCCGGAAAATATCGGCAGACTGCTTTCCTTTTATGAAGCTAAAACAGTTTTCGAAGCCTTTGTATGGGGTTTAAATCCCTTTGATCAGTTCGGTGTGGAGCTGGGCAAAACCCTTGCTACAGATATCCGAAAACAAATGGCAATAAAAAATCAGAGCAGTAAGCACCGCTTTGATGACGTCGATCCCATAACCAGATTCTATCTGGAAATGCTGTTCTCCGGCAAGTGATTGAATACCGTCCTTTTCTTTGTTATAGCGTCCGGATATTGGAAATAGCCGTTTTGGACAATCTTGGCGTTTTAATCACTTTTTTGTTCGCTTTTTTTGGCTTAAATCAGATCATCTATGTTGTGGATATTCCGAGAAGTTTAACTTACAAATGCCGTTTTAGAAATCATGGATGCCCGTATAATTTTGAGGGGTTATTTTTTTTAATTCTACTTTAACGGTTTGAGTAACATCTAGGCTTTCTATAAATTCGGCAATCGCCTTTTGGTCAATGCGCAAATGGGTCCGTGTTAATTCTTTCAGGACTTCATACGGTTCCGGATACCCTTCCCTACGTAAAACGGTCTGGATGGCTTCACTGACCACCGCCCAATTATCCTGCAGATCGGTATGAATGACCTCGGAATTTAAAATCAATTTGTCCAGTCCTTTTAAAAGGGATTTATACGCAATCAGCGTATGGGCAAGCGGCACCCCGATATTTCTTGTAACCGTGGAATCGGTCAAATCCCTCTGCAACCTTGAAACCGGCAGCTTGGCAGAAAGATGTTCAAAAACCGCATTGGCCACACCCAGGTTACCTTCCGAATTCTCAAAGTCGATGGGATTGACTTTATGCGGCATGGCCGAAGATCCTACTTCGCTGTCCTTTATCTTTTGTTTAAAATAATTTATGGAGATGTACAGCCATATATCCCTGTTCAGGTCGATGAGAATGGTATTAATCCGTTTAAGGTTATCACAAAATGCTGCCAGATTATCATAATGTTCGATCTGCGTGGTAACCTTTGACCGATCAAGCCCTAACACCCGGTTTATCAGATGATCTCCAAACCCTGTCCAGTCGATTTCAGGATAGGCCACATAATGCGCATTGAAATTACCGGTTGCCCCGCCGAATTTGGCGGAAAACGGGATGGTTTCCAAAAGGTTTTTCTGTTTTTTTAGCCGCTCCACAAACACAAAAATTTCTTTGCCCAGGCTGGTGGGTGATGCCGGCTGGCCGTGAGTTCTTGCCAGCATAGGGACCTCTTTCCATTGATTGGCTTGTTCATTCAACGTGTCAACAATCTCATCTAAAACAGGTTGCAAAACATCGACCCATGCATCTTTTAATGAGCTGGGTATGGCAGTGTTGTTAATATCCTGGGAAGTTAAACCAAAATGAATAAACTCACTGAAGCGATACAACCCCAGCTTATCAATTTTTTCCTTGAGAAAATATTCAACCGCCTTGACGTCATGATTGGTAACCTCCTCGATATCTTTTACTCTGCGGGCGTCATCATTGGAAAACTCCTTATAAATACTTCTCAGTGCTTCAAATATATTCTTGTCAATATCCGCCAATTGAGGAAGCGGCAAATTACATAATGCAATAAAATATTCCACCTCCACCCGAACCCGATATTTTATCAATGCGCCTTCAGAAAAATAATTGGCAAGCTTCTCGGTAACTTTGCGATAACGGCCGTCAATAGGAGAAATAGCATTTAAAGATGAAAGTTCCATGGTAGTTTTGTCTCCGATTTAAATGTCACTCTATCAAACCTAATCTCAATAGTCACTAATCCTTTGCCTTTTTTAAAATTGACGGTCTCGTAAAAAGTCCAACTTCTGCGTTGTGCTGCATTTCGTAATCATTCAACGTACGA
>JAUVTO010000157.1 GCA_030601485.1 Desulfobacterales bacterium
GTGGAACTGAAGGCTGGTTCAATCCAGGAGGTGCTTGATTTGATTGAATCTCTGGCGCAGAAAAAACGTTTTGTGGTCGTCTTTGATGAATTCCAGGACATTCTAAAAATCAACGACGCCGACGAGGCCATTGCCCTTTTAAGGAGCAAGATTCAGTTTCACAGCAATATTCCCTATGTCTTTGTGGGGAGCATACGACACAAAATGGATGAAATATTTATTTCTCCGAACTCAGCCTTTTTTAAATCGGCGATTCCGATCACCGTTGACCCGCTGCCGGTTGAAGAATTCTCAAAGTTTTTGATAAAAAAGTTTAAAAGTGGCAAGCGTAAAGTATTGCCGGAGACCTTGAAGCATGTATTCAATATTGCCAATAATGTGACCGGAGACATTCAGCAGCTTTGTGAGGTCTTGTGGGAGGTCACTTCGGTAAATGACGCCGTTTCCCCGGGCAATTTGAAGTCCGCCCTTGAGTTGATATTCACCAGAGAGCAAAAGTCTTACGAAGCTTTTGTCAGTCTTCTGACTGACTTTCAGTTCAAGTGCCTTTCGGCTTTAGCAAGGGAAAGCGGAAAAAGTGTTTATTCTATGGCCTTTGTGAAAGCAGTCGGGCTGCACAGTACTGCATCTGTGAACCGGGCGATTACACGAATGATCGACATCAACATCCTGTTTAAAAGCGGAAAGGAAATTAGATTTGTTAATCCTTTCTTCAAAGCATGGCTGCTTCCCCGAGGGAGGTAGGGTTTTCCTGATTCTTCTCCTGGTGCTGCTGACTCCGGGTTTTTCCCTGGCCCAGGAAAAGACAACCTCGTCCGGAGCGCGTATCATCGTCTGCATGATACAGATCGAGCACGCCGACGTCGACTACCTGGCCTCCGTTCTGGAGCCGTTTCTCTCACCGGAAGGCAGTATCGTGCCCTATAAACCGACCAACACCCTGATCATCAAAGACAGGGCTTCAGTAGTCAACATGTTGTCAGAAGCCATCAAAGGCAAACCGTGCATCCCGATCTCTCACCCATCAGACGTTGAAACCGGCTTGCAGCAACAGGAATTCTACCTTGACCGGTGAGCTTTTTTTCCTTCCGCCTTCCACATTCCGAATTCCGCAATCGGGGTATCCCGCCTCGATAGATAGCCTCTTACCTTCCGAAATCCGATATGTTTTAAAGGATCCTATCCGTTTTTTACCACAGATTAAATATTATCCGCAGACTTGCCCTGTTAAATTCTTCGCAGAAGACGAGCGAAGCGGATTTAACTGGGGTTACGCAGATTACACAAATTAGATTCATAACTAAAATTAGAACGTAGATGAACACAGATAAAAGATAAAATCTGTGCAGATCTGTGTCCCATAAAAAGATCCTCAAATTGCGCAGATTGTGCACTCGTCGCTCAAATTATAAGTTATTTACTTATTTAAGGACGTCCCTTCCTTTTCACGAGCGTGAAAAAGCGGGGGGACGTTCATAAATATATAAATAACTTATTTGTGTAACAACTGACAAACGGGTGGCCTATGCCTTAATACAAGAAAGTTTTAAATTGTTGAAAAATTTACTCGATACTTCAGTTTTACACGGCAAAATTGGATTATGATTCCACGATCTATCAATCTTCCCTTCAAAAGAAATAGTGTGTATCTTCTTGTGATAGACCCTATGTGGCAGGAAACGTCTCTGTAATCCCGTGGAAATTTCTGTTCGGAAAAGACTTTTTGGACCTCATATGAAAATCTTGCGATATGCGCTTATGGTAAGCGGAAAAAAGCAGATGGTATCGAGTAAAAGATTACTTCGCCCATCTGAATAATGCGTTTTATACTCTATGCCCTATGCGCCATGCGCTATGCTCTATTTCCCGCGGAGAACGCCGTGCATTGAAAAAAGAGCCATTCATAAAGTGGAAATTATTTGGCGCTGCTGTCCCCGTTCATCCCCTGCAGCAGCTGTTCCATATACCAGATCTGTTTGTCACTGGCGGTTTGACGGGCGTTCACAAACGGTTTGCCATCCTGGTAATTCAGAGGGCCCTTAAATAGATTGACTTTTCCGGTTGCCAGATCGCTGATGAATTTATCCAGTTGCACCGTTGCAGACTCCGAAAGTGCCGGGCCGGCAACGAAACCAACGGCAGTGGTATCGGAATTGTTGATATCTTTCCAGTCCGGTCCCCGCCAGATCCACTTGCGTTTCCACTTACCGGACTTGGCAGCCTTGATAAAGTCTATATAACCCGGACCCCAGTTATAAAAAGGTACCCCAAGACAAATATCGGACATGCCTTCACATGCCCCGGCATTATCATAGGGTATCGCCCACACGGTTTTATCTTCCTGGTTCTCTTGTTTCGCAAGGACAGGGGTCTCGCTCGGCGTAATACCGGAGATGACGACATCGTAGCCGTTATTGAAAAAGTAATTGGAAACCTCGGTCGGGTCGGCTGTTACACCGGGGATATTAAACCAGAAGCCAATCCACTTCACTTGAAATTTCAAGTCCTTCAGGTCTTTTTTGAGCAGGTTTGTCCAGGCATATCTGGCACCCAGATAGCAGGACGATGCCAGCCGGCGGGATTGTTCGTTGATAAGAGGGCCAATATAACCGATATTACCTGTTTGGGTGGTCATTGCAGCCGCAAATCCGGCCATCATTTTTCCGTATTCCATGCGGCCCATTAAATTGCTGAGATTCTTGGGTGCCTTTCCGGTGAGCACATCATCTCCGGATATTTGAATAAATTTGATTCGGGGATGCATTAAGGCCGCTTCACGGATACCGTCTTGCATGTCGACCGAGTTGGCGATGATCAGTTTGGCACCTTTCTCAACCATGTCATCAACGAACTGCGGAATCGTCACTTTGGGACGATCGGTCGCGTTGACCCGGTCAATGAAAATCATCTTGGTGCCGGGTAGCGTTTCCACGACATATTTGCCGCCCTCGTAATGCGCCTGACTCAGCCCATCATCGTTGTGGGGGCCCACCAAAAGCAATCCGAAAACAAAGGGTTTTGCCGCTGCAATTAGGTGGGTCGGAAACATAACCGCTATCGACACCAGGAAACCAAGCGCTACAGCAACCCATCGTCTTTTTACACGCATGAAAACCATCCTTCCAGACAAACAAATCAGCATTGGGACATAGGGGATATGGATTACAGGTCTGGAAAATACATGGCATAGTATATATAAAGGCGGTGCCGGGTCAAGAAGGAATCCTTGGGTTGATTTTTGCTTGACCCCATAATCCTTTGTCTTTATAGTGCAGTATTTAAGTCAATCGGGATTCGGGGGATTTATTTAGCTATTAATATAATAAAAAAAGGAGTCGAACATGCGAATTACGAAAGTATTCATCATCATTGGACTGTGTTTCGTTCTGGCCGCCGGTATGGGGTTTGCCGCGGACAAAAAGCTGAAAGCCGGCTTTATTTACGTGGGGCCTGTAGGAGACTATGGATGGTCGCATGCCCATGACGTGGGCCGCAAGTTCGCCGAACAGAAACTGCCCTGGCTGGAAACTATCTTTATCGAGTCGGTGGCCGAAGCCGACTCTGCCCGTATTATCGACCGCTTGATTCAGGAGGAAAAATGCGATGTCGTTTTTACGACCAGCTTCGGTTACATGGAAGACACGGTCAAGGCCGGAGGCAAGTACCCGGATAAAAAGTTTATGCACTGCTCGGGGTTTAAGCAAACCCCGAATGTCGGCACTTATTTCGCCGATCTGTATCAGACCTATTATCTCAATGGATTGATGGCCGGGGCGCTGACCAAAACCGATAAGATCGGCTACGTCGCCGCTTTTCCGATTCCGGAGCTGATCCGCCATATCGATGCCTTCGCTCTGGGGATCAAAGCGACGAATCCCAAAGCAAAAGTACACGTCAAATGGATCTATGCCTGGTACGGTCCGGACAAAGCCAGGGAGGCGGCCGAATCCCTGATTGCCGAAGGTTGTGATACCCTGGCATTTACCGAAGATACGCCGGCTGTCATTGAAGTGGGCCAGGAACACACCGAAAAGGGCAAACAAATTTACACATTCAGCCATTACAGCCCGATGCAGCAATACGGTAAGGATTCGGTGGTGTCCGGACAGCTCGTCGATTGGGGTGTCATGTATGTAAAAATTTTATCGGACATTTATAACGGCACCTGGAAAAGTGCGGATGAGTGGTGGCTGATCCGCGAAAATGCAGCCATCCTGGGCGGTACCTTTAATGACATCATCAACCCGAAATTTACGGGTGAATTAAAAACGGCGATGGTGGACACAGCTGATTTCGGTAAGATCTCCGTCTATGAGCTTGTCGTCAAACGCTATGACCAGATGAAAACAGGTGGTCCGGATCTATTCGATCCGTTCGACGGACCGATCAACGACAATATCGGCAAGCTCCGGATCAAAAAGGGACAGAGAGCTTCCAAAGGCGACCTGCTGAGCATTATGTATTATGTCGATAATGTCGCCGGCAGCATCCCGAAATAATGTTACTTGCCAAGTAAAACGGGGAGCTTGCATTTCTGCGGCTCCCCGTTTGTTTTTTGACCCACACCCTAACCGGATCAACCGGTGGAGAAGGCTCGACAGGCGGTATGGAAAAGATCAAAAATCTTGAAATGATAGATATTTCTAAATTATTTCAAGGCGTTACAGCAAATACCGATATCAATATTTCCATCGGAGAAGGCGAAATCCTGGGCCTTCTGGGTGAGAACGGCGCAGGAAAAACCACTCTGATGAATATTTTATACGGCCTTTATCAGCCGGATTCCGGGGCTATCCGGAT
>JAUVTO010000065.1 GCA_030601485.1 Desulfobacterales bacterium
GGATAAAAAAGGGAAATCCCCGGATCGATTTATTTCGGTCCGGGTTTTTTTTTTGCTCCCGGACCCTAACTACAGATATTTGTATCTGTTTACGGTGTAATTGAGTTAGTGGAAATCCCAAAAAACAAACAAATAACAACACGCGGCGCAAGCGCCTGCGCTGCGCGTGACCGAAATTCAAAATCCCAAACAAAAAAATAATCGCTTTGCCTCCGGCCCATAGGGCCTACGGCCCGGAGGGAACCGGTTTGGAATTTGGAGTTTGAGATTTATTTGTAATTTGATGCTTGAGATTTGTGATTTAATTGATTTTTGGGGCTTGGAATTTATGATTTTAAAAAATATGTGAACGCTTATAAAAAAATCTTCATCCGAACAGGGAGTGATTAATAATGCCAATTTATGAATATCACTGTGATGTGTGCGAAAAAGATTTTGAATGGCTGGTTTTTGGAAATGAGCAGCCGGAGTGCCCTTCATGCAACAGCAAAAAGGTTAAAAAACTCATTTCTTCATGCAGCTTTTTCAGTAAGGGAAGCCATGGGCAAACAGTCAAGTCTGCTGCCTCCGACTCAGCATGCAGTGGGTGTGCCGCCACCAGTTGTACGACCTGCAGTCACTAATGGAAAAAATAATTAAAATCGGAACCCGGGGCAGCAAACTTGCGCTCTGGCAGGCGAACTGGGTTAAAACAGCTTTAACGGCCGGGCATCCCTCCCTTTCTGTTGAACTTGTACCCATAAAGACTAAAGGCGACAAGATACTCGATGTACCTCTTGCCAAGGTTGGCGGCAAAGGGCTTTTTGTAAAAGAGATAGAGGAGGCGCTGTTGAACGGCCATATAGACCTTGCCGTACACAGCATGAAGGATATGCCGGCTGAGATACCGAACGGTCTGTGCATCGGAGCAATTCCTCAGCGCGAAACCCCACAAGATGTTTTAATTTCAAGAAAAGGGTTACCCCTTTCCCAACTTGGACAGAACGCCCGGATCGGTACCAGCAGTCTTCGACGTACCGCTCAGCTTCTCCATGCCCGGCCCGATCTGGTCATATCGCCCTTAAGAGGAAATCTGGATACGCGTCTTAAAAAGCTCGAAGCTGAAAATCTCGATGCCATAATTTTAGCGGCTGCCGGCGTAAAGCGCTTGGGTCTTGAACACAGAATAACCGAATATCTGGATGAAAAGGTCATGCTGCCGGCAGTGGGTCAGGGCGCCCTATGCATTGAAATCAGGGAAAATGATCCTGAAGTCGAATCGATAATTGCTCTGCTTGAGCATCATGAAACAAGGACCGTGGTCGTGGGTGAGCGCGCTTTTTTAAACCGCCTGGAAGGAGGCTGCCAGGTTCCGATTGCAGCCCACGGAAAAATCGAAAAAAACAGGTTTACACTTTGCGGTCTCGTTGCAACCGTAGACGGGACCACCGTCATTAGGGAAACCCTCTCGGGTCATAAAGATTCATCCGAAATCATAGGTATAAAACTTGCTGATCGCCTCATTGAAATGGGGGCAAAAACCATAATGGAAAACCTAACCCGGATAAACCGGGAAAGTTACAAGTGAGCTAAAGTTACAAGTGAGCTAAAGTTAAGGGGTCGCTACGCTCCGACTTTTATACAAATTGGCAGTATTCCTTAACTTTAGGCACTTTAGATCACTTTAGATCACTTCACACTTAATTGTCCAAGCATTTTTTTTGCCACAAAATACACAAATTTTACAATTAAGGTAACAAGAACCCAACTGAATGAAAATTATGAAAGGTAAAGTTTATCTTGTGGGTGCAGGTCCCGGTGATCCAGGATTGATTACTGTAAAAGGACTTGAATGTATTAAGAAAGCCGATGTGTTAATATACGATTATCTTGCGTCGCCGATCCTGTTGAAACACGCACAAAAACAAACCGAAATCCTCTATGTGGGGAAAAAAGGAGGAGATCACACACTTTCTCAGGATGAAATTAATTCGCTGATAGCAGAAAAAGCCCAAAAAGGTTTAACGGTTACCCGGCTTAAGGGAGGCGACCCCTTTATATTCGGCCGTGGTGGCGAAGAAGCAGAGATACTTTTCAAGAATGATATCCCTTTTGAAATTGTGCCCGGCGTAACTTCGGCCATTGCAGCCCCTGCGTATGCGGGAATCCCGCTGACTCACAGAAAAATTACATCTACTCTCGCCTTTGTAACCGGACATGAAGATCCTTTAAAAGAAGCATCGAGCATTGACTGGGCAGCACTTGCCAAAGGGATCGGAACCCTTGTCTTTCTGATGGGAGTTAAAAACCTGCCGTATATAACAAACCGGCTTATTGGCCATGGGATGAACCCGGATACACCCGTTGCGCTTATTCGATGGGGAACTACGCCCAGGCAGACCACTGTTACGGGAACACTCGATACAATCTCAGAGCGTGCCAAAGATGCCGGTTTCAAACCCCCTTCCGTTATTGTTGTCGGCCAGGTTGTAAAATTAAGAGAAATGCTGAAATGGTTTGAAACCCGTCCCCTGATGGGACGCCGTATCGTGGTGACCCGGGCCAGGGAACAGGCAAGCGGACTGGTTCAGCGCCTTTCCGATCTTGGGGCGGAATGCCTGGAATGCCCGACCATTAAAGTAGCCCCTCCGGATGATTTTAAACCGCTTGATACGGCCATCCAAAACCTTTCGACCTATGAATGGCTGATATTTACAAGCGTAAACGGAGTATCTTTTTTCTTTAACCGGCTTTTTGCAAAAAACAAGGACGTTCGCGCGTTGCGTAATGTACAAACTGCGGTCATCGGTCCCGCAACCGCAAAAAGACTTTTGGATTTTGGGTTACAAAGCGATATTGTTCCTGAGACTTACAGAGCTGAGTCTATTATCAAGGCGTTTGCCGGGAAAGATTTAAACGGGAAAAAAATACTGCTCCCCCGAGCCAAGGAGGCAAGGCCCATCCTTCCTTTAGAATTGACCCGGATGGGAGCTGTTGTCGATGAAGTCACCGCATATTGTACCCGATCGGTTCAGGACAATGCGGATCTTATGCTCAAACGGCTTAAAGAGAAAACAATAGATCTGATAACCTTTACAAGTTCATCTACGGTAAAAAACTTTCATGCCCTTGTTCCATCCGAAGATCTCCAGAGATTGATGCAGGGTGTCACGGTTGCAAGCATCGGCCCCATAACCGCCGATACCGCTCGTAATCTGGGATTTGATATTCATATTATTGCAGAATCTTTTACCATACCGGGATTATGCGAGGCGATTAGACAGCATTATAGTACAAAGACATATTGACCTTTTCATATGTTTTGGTGTATTATTTATTGTTGTATAACCGTCCAACATATTTCAATGGAGTCAACATGGATAGCTATCTGGATAAGCTTCCTGAATTTGTCGATACCATCAAATCCATCAAAGAGACCATTATTACCAATATCGTATTGATCGGTCAAATACCTGCCCCCACGTTTAAAGAGAAAAGACGCACCAGTGTTTTTATGGAGAGACTGGCGGATTTCCATGTTGATGAGTGCACAACCGACGGTTACAGAAATCCGATCGGCATTGTCAAGGGAACATCGGAAACAAAGCCGCCTATCTTTGTGGTTGCGCACCTTGATACTATTTGGGGAACAGACATTGACCATTATTATACCATCAAGGAAAATTCGATAACCGGTGCGGGCATCATGGACAATTCCATCGGTGTCGGGGTTCTGGTCTCCTTGCCGGAAATTTTTCGAAAATTAAACTTGCGTTTTGAATCCGACATCGTTCTGGCAGGTGTTATACAATCCTTAGGCAAAGGCAACCTCAGGGGCATCAGGCATCTTTTAAAAACATGGAGTACTCCCATAAGAGGTGCTGTTTGTATTGAGAGTAATGAACTCGGAAGACTTAATTATTACGCTGACGGCATGACCCGATGTGAAATCGACTGCAACATCTCTACAATCAATGGATGGGAACATAAATTTAAACCCAATGCTATCCTGATATTAAATGAAGTGATCAATCAGATTTTAAAACTGCGTTTGCCTCAAAGACCCCGCTCAAGGGTAATTATCGGGAAAATGTCAGGTGGTTTCAAGCATGGTATGATCGCCAATGACGCAAGACTTGGCTTTGAGATCCAAAGCAACTCCGACAAAATGGTAAAATCGATTTCCAACAACATTAAAGATATTGTAGAAGGTATCAGTCACGAATATGAAGTTGAGCTGAAGCTAAAAACGTTGAGCAATATTCATGCAGCAAGAATAAAATTTAATCATCCCCTGGTAAAAAGCACCGTAGATGTTATGAAAAAACTCGGTTTAACACCGATAAGCGAACCCAGTGAATCCGAACTTTCAATTTTTCTTTCACGCAAGATACCGGCGGTCACCCTGGGAATTACCCGGGGAGAAAACTATCAACAAACAAATGCCATGGTAGAAATTGAACCCATGTTTAAAGGGATTGCCCAGATTATCGGAGTAATTATGGCCATCGACAGCGGGGTGTGTGATGAAGAGTACCTGGCTTGAAAAAAATACATTCCATTATTCTGAATTTAATGATCTGGATCGGCTTGTAGAGGAAAAACAAAGAAAAAACCTGAAAATTTCTCTGTGCCTGCCGACCTTAAATGAAGAAAAGACCATCGCAAAAGAAATTCTGATAATGAAATCAGAGTTAATGACCCGCTATCCGCTTCTGGATGAGCTTGTTGTTATCGACTCCGGCTCAACAGACAAAACCAGAGAAATTGCCAGAGCATATGGTGCCGATGTTTATGAAGCAACGGAAATTCTACCTGATCTTGAACCATTCAAAGGCAAAGGTGAAAATCTATGGAAAGCCCTTTATGTTACAAAAGGTGACATAATAGTTTACCTTGATGCGGATATAAAAAATATTCATCACAGATTTGCATATGCGCTTTTGGGTCCGCTTATTCTTTTTGACAATATTAAATACGTCAAGGCCTTTTATGACAGACCGATTGCTATCGGAAAAAGTAAAATCAGGCCCACCGGAGGCGGACGAGTTACCGAACTTGTGGTTAGACCTATGTTTTCTCTGTTTTTTCCTGAACTCACCCAGATTCTCCAGCCTTTATCGGGTGAATATGCAGGCTTTCGAGAAATATTTGAAGCAATTCCATTCCCCATAGGGTACGGGGTTGAAACCAGTATGATTCTCGATATCTATGAAAAATGGGGTCTTGACGTCATTGCTCAGGTTGATCTTGACAGACGGATTCACAGAAATCAGGACACGAGGGCATTGGGAAAAATGGCGTTTGTTATTCTTATGACATTTATCAATCGCAAAAACAAATTAGGATTGATCGATTTAAAAGAAGATCTCTTCAATGAAATGATACAATATAATCTTGTAAAAAACGAATACAAGCCGGATATTTTTCAAATAGAAGGGCACGAAAGACCGCCAATTATAGAGATCCCGGCATATAGAGAAAAATTTAAAAAATAAAAATTTAAAAAGTCATACTACCATTGCTGCAGTATCAATTGAATATCCGTTTAAAACCGAAGGCCTCAAAAAAAAATGCCTGGGCCGTATCAGTGGGAGGCTACATTTTCTCGCACAAGTTATCGGTTTACGACCCAGGCTGTTAAAACAATCAACCCCAAAAAAGGGGGACAAATTTATTTTAGATGTTTGCTAACAGAATTAAAACAACTAATCAAGGTTTTTTTAAAAAAAATATAATTTTTTTTTTAATTAATGTCTATCCGCTTTTATAATATGCTTTTTTGTTTTTGCTTTTAAAAATAAATTATATATGCCCATCAGGATTCCTTCCGGTAGAAAGACGAGCACCAGACAGAGAAAAACACCATATGCAATGATGTGATACTGCTTTGCAATGTGGAGTGCTTCGGAAATACAGGTAAGAACCCCGGCGCCTAAGAGCGATCCCCAAAGACTTCCCATCCCACCAACAATAACCATGGTGACTACCTGAATGGAATAATAGAAATCGTAAGAACTGGGGCTAATAAAAGTAATGTAGTGGGCATAAAGGCTTCCGGAGATGGATGCGAACATGGCGCTCAAGACAAAAACCTTTACTTTGTAATCGGCGGTATTAACCCCCAGGGAGTTTGCCGCCACTTCACTACCGGATATGGCGCGTAAAGCTCTACCTACCCTGGAGTTGATCAGATTTCTGGCCGCCAGCATGCACAAAAAAACAAAGCTCCAGATCAGGTAAAAATTTTTCAGATCATTATCAAAGGCCAATCCGCCCATAGTTAGTGGCGGTATTCCCATCAACCCATCGTGTCCACCGGTGAACTGCTCCAGCCCACCCATGAGGATATTGACAATAATACCGAACCCCAGAGTGGCCATTACCAGATAGTGTCCCCGGAGCTTTAACGAAGGATATCCGATCAGATATGCGACAGCTCCCGTGGCCAGCATTCCCAACAGCATGGCCGGCCATAAGGGGAATCCATAGTTCACAGTTAGTATTCCCGAGAAGTAGGATCCCAGTCCATAAAACGCAGCATGGCCCAATGAAATCTGTCCGGCAAATCCTATTAGCAGGTTCAGCCCCACAACCACAATGGTATTGAGACCGATCACATTCAGAACAATTAAATAATATTTGCTCTCCACAAACAGTGGAAGGATAATAATGATAACGGCCAGTGCTCCGAAACCGATAATGTCTTTTTGTTTCAAAAGAGAGTTCAATATTTTTCAGATATAAATTTGGTGGTTTCGTAACTTCTATAACTTATTCATTATTTATCAAAAATTCGGGTTAAACCCTTTCCGACTCTCCATACCCCATAATCCCTGTGGGTTTCAGGAAAAGAACCAAAAGGAGAACGAAAAATGCGATGGCGTCTTTATACTGAGAGGATACCAGGCCTGCACCCAGAGATTCCAAAAGACCCAAGATTACACCGCCCAGTATTGCACCTGCAAAGTTTCCGTATCCGCCGAGAATGGCCGCGGCAAACCCCTTCAATCCCAGCATGATTCCCGTATCATAGGAAGTCGTGGAAATAGGCGCTATTATAATCCCGGCCACCGCCCCCAACGCACCGCTGAAGGCAAAGGAAAAAAGTGTCATACGATTCACTGAAATACCCACCAGGGCAGCCGCTTTTCGATTAACCGCCGTTGCCCGCATGGCTTTGCCCATTAATGTTTTCTTGAAAAAATAATGGAGCATCAGCATTACCAGCACGGTAATCGCAAATACCCAGATGTGCTGGGGCACTATGGTCCCCCCTCCCAGGAGATGGATCGGGTTTTCTCCGGAGAAGGCAGGGACACCGACATTGTCGGTCCCCCAGACCTCCTGAGCGGTTCCCCGAAGAACTTCCGATAGCCCGATTGTCAAAAAAATAAGAATGATGATCTCTTTTGACCGGGCATGCCGTATGGGTCCTATTTCTATCAAAGCTCCGATGAGGGCAACCCCGACCGTGGATATGAAAAAGGAGATCATCAAATTAACCTTGAAAAGAACGACCAAAGAGTACATAAACATGCCGCCAAGGGATATGAATTCACACTGGGCAAAATTGACAATTCCGGTGGCGTTATGGATAATATTAAACCCCATGGCCACAATGGCGTAAATAGCGCCAATGGTCAAACCGGTGACGATATACTGGGCAATTTGTTGTGAAAAATCCATAAATGTCAGCCTTTGACGGTCTCGTAAAAAGTCCGATTTAGACGGTTTCGTAAAAAGTTCAAATTCAAGGCGTGCAAATTTTGTAATCATGAGGCGTACTTATCGTACGTTGAATGGTTACGAAATGCAGCACAACGCAGAAGTTGGACTTTTTACGAAACCGTCAACCTTTACTCTTCCCTCCCGTAACCCTCTCGGTCAGCGGAGGGAAGAGTGGGACCGGGTAGACCTTCTAATCAAGCAGTGTCCAGCTCCCTTTGGTGGCCTTGATCATAACAATGTCTTTCATTGACAAGCCGTTATGATCCTGAGGGCTTAAATTGTAAATGCCGCTTATACCCACATACCCCCTGGTATTTTCGATAGCATCCCGGATTTTAGCCCTGTCGGGGCCGGCCTTTTTAATGGCATCAATAACGATGAAGGCCGCATCCGCTCCATAGGCGACCATTGTTCCCGGCTCATGCTTGAATTTTTCTTTATACGCCTTTACATAGTCTAGAATCTTCTTTTTCTGGATGTCGGTGTCTGGAAGTTGATCCCCTACCACAATTTTGGTGGAAGGCATCATCACACCCTCTCCGGCCTCTCCGGCAACCTTCCAGAAGATTGGATCTCCGGCGCCGTGGCATTCAAACAGAGGCGCCTTAATCCCCAACTGTTTGACATTTTTGGCGATGATTCCCATGGCAGGACCCACAGTCCAGGCGATGATTCCGTCAACGTTTTTGGCGTTAATGCGGGTCAACTGGGCGGTGATATCAATATCCCTGGGTTGAAAGGTCTCCTGGGCAACAACCGTTACGCCATACTTGGGCGCCTGAACCATTACGTTCCTGAGGCCGTCTTTTCCGAATCCTTCGTTGGAATAGAGAAATCCTATGTTTTTGATGCCGTGTTTGCTCATATACTGGCAGATCTTACCCATTGCATCGGCAGCCTTATACGGAGATTTAAACGTCCATTTGGGTAACGAGGTTGGATCCTTTTTATCGAGAGGAGCCTTCAGGATAACATCTCCTCCTGAATGCATGAAGGTTGGAATCTTTTCCTTTTCAATGAATCCTCTCATGGCCATAGCCGTTCCGGTAAGTGTCGGTCCGATAATCGCCACCACGTCTTGGGATTCCAAAACTTTTTTCAGGGCCATGACCGCTTTGGTGGGGTTGCTCTCCGTATCTCCCATCACCATTTCCAGCATGCGGCCATTGATGCCTCCTTTTTGATTCACATCATCTATGGCAAGTATTACGGCATCCCGCTGTGATGTTCCAATATGAGCGCCGCGGCCGGTTAGAGCAAAAATACCCGCAATTTTAATGGATTCAGCACTATAGCAGAGTGGTGATCCCAACATAAAACTGACAGCCAGAGCCCCTACAACGATAATCAAAAATTTTCTTTTCATTTTTT
>JAUVTO010000126.1 GCA_030601485.1 Desulfobacterales bacterium
TGTTATTCAAGACAATCTTTGGATAATTCCTTATCGAATTCAACCGGATAACACCCGTCGAAACATGCCTTGCAGAAATTGTTTTCCGGGTGCTCGATACCGGTCGATTCCAAAAGACCTTCGAGGCTGAGGTAATAAAGCGAGTCTAATCCGAGAAAGTCTCTAAGTTTTTCAACGGACATATTTGCTGCAATCAGTTCTCCTTTTGTGGAAAAATCTATACCGTAATGGCACGGAAAACGATGGGGAGGGCCGCTCACGCGCAAATGAATTCGGTTTACACCGAGTTCGCGGAGGGATTTTATTCTGGTTTTAACCGTAGTTCCTCGGATGATTGAATCTTCGATGATGATGATGTCTTTTCCTTTTAGAAGTTTTTTTACCGGATTTAACTTTATTCTAACACCAAAATCACGCATGCTCTGGGTGGGTTGGATGAATGTTCTGCCAACATAGTGATTACGGATCATGGCCATCTCAAAGGGGATTCCGGAGGATTCCGAATAGCCTAAGGCGGCATAGGTGCCCGAGTCGGGAAAAGGCATTACCAGGTCGGCATTCACAGGTGCTTCTTTGGCAAGGCGCCGCCCATGTGCCTTCCGGGTTAAATAAACATTCTGTCCATAGATGGTACTGTCCGGTCTTGCAAAGTAGATGAATTCAAAGATGCAAAAAGCTTTGTTTGCAGGCACCTGGGTTTTGATGCTCCTGATTCCGTCTTCACCGATAATAACGATTTCTCCGGGATCGAGTTCGCGTATAAATTTAGCCTGGACCAGATCCAGGGCACAGGTCTCCGAGGCCAGAACGTAATGACCATTGAGTTTGCCCAGGCATAAGGGCCGGAAACCATAAGGATCCTTGATTCCGATAACTTCTCCTTTGCTGGTCAGCATCACAAAAGAATACGCCCCCTTTATCCGTGATACCGTTTCTACAAGGGCGCCTTCGAATCCTGATTTTAAGCTTTTGACAAAACAATGGAGAAAAATTTCGCTGTCCATGGTGGTCTGAAAAATGGAGCCTGTTTCCTCGAGTTCTTTTTTCAGATGGTGCGCATTTACAAGATTGCCGTTATGAGCAATGGCATATGCTTTTTTTTTGTGATGGACAACAAACGGCTGGGCATTGCTGAGTATAGAGCTCCCCGTAGTGGAATAGCGCACATGTCCGATGGCGCTTTCTCCTTCCAAATGCTCCAGATGGGTCACGTCGAAAACATCGGGTATAAGGCCCATGGCATTATGGCCCACGATGTTATAGTTTCGAGAAACAGCGATCCCGGCACTCTCCTGTCCCCGGTGTTGAAGCGCATACAGGCCAAAGTAGCTCAGCTTTGCGGCTTCAGGGTGACCATAAATGCCGAACAGCCCGCAGGCCTCACGAGGCCTTTCAAAATAATCCATTTGATCCCTTAATTGTGAAAGTCGTGTTTCTTGTATCAATTTTTCCCGCCACAAAGGCACCAAGGCACGAAAAAAAGTAAAATATTTTCTTTGAGTCTTGGTGCCTTTGTGGCAAATTTATTTTGGTTCCGGTTATCATTTTCAGGCATTATATTCCTGTATGGTTTTAACAGAAAGTCTTTTTTTCTTTAATGCAGCGATACCCTTGCACATGGCCATAGCACCTGCGATTGTTGTTGCATAGGGAATATTGAATTTAATGGCCGCACGTCTTATCTCGTATCCGTCCCGTTTGGTTTTTCCGCCGGAGCCGGTATTAATAACCAGATGAATTTCTTTGTTCTTAATGGCATCGACAACATGGGGGCGGCCCATAGAGACTTTATTGATCATTTTATTGGATATGCCATGATTTTTTAAAAACGAGGAAGTCCCCCGGGTTGCCATGATCGTAAACCCCATATTGTGAAATTGAGATGCGAACGCAAGGGTGGCTTTCTTGTCTCGGTCTTTTACACTTATAAAAACCGTTCCCTTATCCGGAAGATGGTGTCCTGCGCCGAATTGCGCTTTGGCATATGCAGATCCGAAATCCGAATCCATTCCCATGACTTCTCCGGTCGACTTCATTTCCGGTCCAAGAAGGGTATCCACATCGGGGAAACGGTCAAAAGGCATAACCGCCTCTTTTACAGAAATATGAGCCGGGATTCTTTCTCTGTCGAAGCCAAGGTCTTGCAGGGTATGGCCGAGCATCACCTTTGTGGCTAATTTGGCCAGGGGTACGCCGGTTGCTTTGCTGACAAACGGGATTGTTCTGGAGGCTCTGGGATTAACCTCAAGAACAAAAAGCCGGTCGTTTTTAATGGCATACTGTACATTCATCAAACCCACAACATCAAGTTCCAGAGCCATAGCTTTTGTAGTGTGGACGATCTCATCAAGCATGGATCGAGGAATGCTGTGAGGCGGCAGCACACAGGCAGAATCTCCGGAATGAATCCCCGCCTCTTCAATATGCTCCATGATTCCGCCGATCACGGTTCTCTTGCCGTCTGAGATGGCATCCACATCCACTTCAACCGCGTCCTCTAAAAATTTGTCTATCAGAATCGGATGTCCCAAAGATTCCGCGATTGCAATCCTGGTAAAATTTTCCAGATCCTGAGGGTCGTATACGATTTTCATGGCCCTGCCTCCCAGTACATATGAAGGACGGACAATGACCGGATACCCGATATTTTCGGCTACGGCTACGGCTTCTTCTACTGAGGAGGCGGTGCCGTTTGCGGGTTGAATCAGACCCAGCTTGTTCAGCATGGTCTGGAAAAGTTTCCGGTCTTCAGCTCTGTCAATACTTGCCGGCTGGGTGCCTAAAATTGGAACACCGGCCTCATGGAGCGGTACGGAAAGATTCAAAGGGGTCTGGCCGCCAAACTGAACAATGACTCCCATCGGCTTTTCGGTTTCTACAATATGGAGTACATCTTCTTTGGTAAGCGGTTCGAAGTAGAGTTTGTCGGATGTATCATAATCCGTGCTCACGGTTTCGGGATTACTGTTTACCATGATACTCTCAACCCCTTCTTCACGAAGAGCAAATGAAGCATGGACACAGCAATAATCAAATTCGATTCCCTGACCGATCCTGTTTGGCCCGCCGCCTAAAATCATCACCTTTTTTTTATCGGAAACCCTGGCTTCATTTTCCGTCTCGTAGGTGGAATAGTAATACGGCGTAGTTGCCTTGAACTCGGCCGCGCATGTATCAACAAGTTTGTAGACCGGACGGATGCCAAGGGTTTTGCGTATCCGGTTGATTTTATCTTCCGTGGTATCTGTTAAATATGCGATCTGGGTATCTGAAAACCCCCAGGATTTTGCTCTTTTTAAAAGCGATTCCGGCAAATCGGTTTCCAGTGATTTGATACGTTGCTCAAGATCCACGATCTGTTTTATCTGGTGCAAAAACCAGGGATCAATACCTGTTAATTCATAAATATATTGAATGGACATTCCTTTTAACAGGGCATAACGCAGGTAAAAGATGCGCTGGGAATTTGGGGTGGCCAGCTTCTGTTCGATTTCCGATGATGACAATTTTTTTGCTGTGCCATCCATTTGATCCGGGATGTCCTTGCCATCGGCACCCAGCCCGGAGCGGCCGATCTCAAGGGACCTCAGACCCTTTTGCAGCGCCTCTTTAAATGTTCGGCCAATGGCCATGGTTTCCCCCACGGATTTCATGGCTGTAGTGAGATAGTCCGGTGTTTCGGGGAATTTTTCAAAGGTCCAGCGCGGTATCTTTACGACACAGTAATCCAGGGTCGGCTCAAAAGATGCGAAGGTTTCTCCGGTAATGTCGTTGGGGATTTCATCAAGTGTATATCCGACGGCAAGCTTGGCTGCGATCTTGGCAATGGGGAAGCCGGTGGCTTTGGAAGCAAGGGCTGAACTGCGGGATACCCTGGGATTCATCTCAATCACGACCAATTCTCCGTTTTTGGGATTGACGGCAAACTGTACGTTTGAACCTCCGGTATCAACACCTATCTCCCGCATGATTGCAATCGATGCATCCCGCATGGATTGATATTCTTTGTCTGAAAGTGTCTGGGCCGGCGCAACCGTAATACTGTCACCGGTGTGTATGCCCATGGGGTCCATGTTTTCGATGGAACATATAATGACGACATTATCATTTTTGTCCCTCATGACCTCAAGCTCGAATTCCTTCCAGCCCAGAACCGATTCTTCAAGCATGACCTGTCCGATAAGGCTTGCATCGAGCCCTGCTTTTGCCACTTTTTCCAGGTCTTCGGGGTTGTAGGCTGCACCACCGCCCGTACCGCCCAGGGTGAAACTGGGACGAACAATTATCGGGAATCCGATTTGGTCGGCAACGGCCCTGACCTCTTCCAAATCAGTTGCAAAACCGCTTTTGGGTATGCGAAGCCCTATATTCTCCATGGCATTACGGAACAGTTCCCTGTTTTCGGCCTTTTTTATTGATTCGATGGATGCACCGATCATTTCTACACCGAATTTATCGAGTACGCCCATTCCTGCAACTCCTATGGCTGTATTAAGACCTGTCTGACCCCCTAAAGTCGGAAGCAGAGCACAGGGACGTTCTTTTTCGATGATTTTTGCAACCGTCCGGGGAACAACCGGTTCGATATAGGTTCGATGGGCTGTTTCAGGGTCGGTCATGATGGTCGCGGGATTACTGTTGACAAGGACGACTTCGTAGCCCTCTTCTTTTAAAGCTTTGCAGGCCTGAGTCCCTGAGTAGTCAAACTCGCATGCCTGGCTGATGATGATCGGACCGGCGCCAATAATGAGAATTTTGTGTATGTCGGTGCGTTTAGGCATTGTTTTTTTGCATCATATTCTTAAATTCGTCAAAGAGATATTTTGCATCATGAGGACCGGGTGATGCTTCCGGATGATACTGGGCGGTAATGATCGGTAATTCTTTGTGTCTGAACCCTTCCAGTGTATTGTCATTCAAGTTGATGTGAGTTATCTCAATATTTTTTCCCTCAAGGCTATGGGTGTCAACCGCAAATCCGTGATTTTGAGAGGTGATTTCGATTTTCCCGGTTAACAGATTCTTTACCGGCTGATTGGCGCCCCGGTGGCCGAATTTCAATTTAAAGGTTTTTCCTCCAAGGGCAAGTCCTAACAGTTGATGCCCCAGGCAGATGCCGAACATGGGAACATACCCCAGTAGCGACCGGATGGTTTCTATGGCGTAGGTTACCGGCTCCGGATCACCGGGTCCGTTTGAAAGAAGAATTCCGTCAGGTTCCATGGCTTTGACCGTATGGGCTTGTGTCCAAGCAGGTACCACTACAACTTCAACTCCCCGGGATTCCAGACATCTTAACATATTATATTTTATCCCGAAGTCAAAGGCTACCACAGAAAATTTTTCACCTTTGCATTTCCAAATCTTTTTATTTAAACCGGTTGTTCCCGGTTCGCAAAGGATTGGCTTTCCGTCAGTCCAAAAATAAGGAGTTTCGGTTGTAACTTCTTTTGTAAGATCTTGCCCCTTGATGCTCGGGATCTCCCGTGCACGTTTTACACACGATGACGGGTCAAGATCCTCTGTGGAAATGAATGCCCGCATCGCCCCTGCTTTGCGAATATGTCTTGTCAGAGCGCGGGTGTCGAACTGTTCTATACCGAGCACCCCTTGTTCTTTTAGATAATCGGCCAGGGAGGAAGCAGATCTGAAATTGCTGGGGAAACTTTGGTATTCCTTTATCAGAAAGGCCGCCACCTGGATTCGGTCGGACTCGACATCTTCGGGATTGACGCCGTAGTTGCCTATCAAAGGATAGGTCATGGTTACCATCTGGCCGCTGTAAGACGGATCGGTAAGGACTTCCTGGTATCCGGTCATGCTGGTATTAAACACCACTTCACCTCCGGTTTCGCCAGGCCCGGTAAAACTTTTGCAGGTAAAGGTTCGCCCGTCTTCAAGGGCTAAAAGTGCTTTCAT
>JAUVTO010000083.1 GCA_030601485.1 Desulfobacterales bacterium
AAAAGTCAGATTTTGATGGCAAAGTAAAAAGCTCCAAATTCAAGGCGCGCAAATTCCGAGGAATGAGACGTACGTATAGTACGTCGCAGTGACGAGGAATGCAGCGCAACGCAGAAGTTGGACTTTTTACGAAGCCATCAACCTTGATTAATTTCACATGCCATAACACGGTATAAATAGCAAGTGATAAGAAATCGTTTGACTTGTATATGACAATTTCATATTCATTTAAGAAAGCAACTGCCTGAAAAAGCATCAATCCCGTCGTAAAAGGACTCATATTTTATGAGTAAGATCCTTATTAATGCCATAGATCCTGAGGAATGCAGGATTGCAAAAGTAAAAGATATAAAACTCGAAGAATTTCATATCGAAAGTGCTGCAAGGGAAATTATCCACGGCAACATTTACAAAGCGGTTATTTCACGTATTGAGCCAAGCCTACAGGCCGCATTCGTAGATTACGGGGCTGATCGCCATGGATTTCTTCAGAAACATGAAATTCATAGCGACTATTTTCAGGACAATCTTTCCAAAGACAGGTCCATAAAAAAAATGGTGAGGCGTGGCCAGGAACTCCTGGTACAGGTCACAAAAGACCCGTTCATGAAAAAAGGGGCCATGCTCACAACTTACATATCTCTCCCTGGAAGACACGTAGTGCTTATGCCCGGAAGCGATAACCGTGGCATTTCACGAAAAATAGAAGATGAAGATGAGCGAAACCGCCTTAAAGGCATTATCAACAAACTCAAGTTTCCTGATGGATTCGGCATCATCGTCCGAACCGCCGGGATAAACTGTACCAAGATGCACATGTCCAGGGATTTAAGATATCTGTTACGGCTCTGGAAAAACATCAAAAAAGATGTGGAAAAAGCAAAGCCCCCGTCAATGCTATACAAGGAGCAAAACCTTGCTTTAAGATCCATACGTGACTATTTCACCCCCGACGTAACCGAAATCCTCATTGACGATGTTGACGTATATCATGAAGTTAAAAACTTTGTTAAAATCATTTCCCCAAAACATACCAAGATTGTCAAACACTACAAAATGGACCGGCCCATATTCACAAAATACCAGCTGGAAGAACAGATCGCATCCATATATGAAAGCCGCGTCAAATTAAAATCCGGGGGGTATATTATAATAACACAGACAGAAGCGCTGGTTGCCATTGACGTCAATTCAGGTAAGGCCACCAAAAAAAAATCTATTGAACAGACCGCTCTTCAGACCAATATTGAAGCCGCCGAGGAAATTTCTCGTCAGCTTAGACTCAGAGATTTGGGTGGTCTTATCGTGATCGATTTTATTGATATGAGAGATCTGAAACATAATTTAGAAGTTTTTAGGGCCGTGAAAAACAATGTAAAATATGACAAGGCAAAAACAAAGATCGGCAAGATTTCAATGTTCGGACTCATGGAAATGTCGAGGCAGCGGCTCAGGCCCTCCATTGAATCCAGCAGTTTTGAATCCTGCGGCCATTGCGGGGGCAAAGGGCTTATACCTTCCACTGAGATGCTGGTCCTCGATTTTCTTCGCAAACTTCGTCTTGAAACCTTGAAAGATAACATCTCAAAAGTAAAAGGAATCGTCCCGTCGGTAGTGGCCGACTATCTTTTGAATAAGAAACGCAAGGAAATTCTTGACCTGGAAATAAGGCGCAACCTTTCCATCACCATCGAAGGAGACAATACACTCGTCCACGGCATGAGTAAGATTATTTGTGAAGAGTAAAACACGGGCTTAACCCGGACAAGTCCGCCCTCCTGCCGAGCCAAAGCAAGGCGGACGGGCCGGAACCCAAAAATATGTGATACCCAGACACAAAAACACCGAGGATTCTACTAAATCATGCCTAAAAAACCCGCTGAAATATCAAGCACGGCCATAGGAATTCTAATAAGTTTTATTATCCTTGTCACAATTGCCGGTTTATATCTCTGGTTGAAAAAAGACTCAAAGGTAACGACTCAAAACATTCCTGAAAAAGTTCAAATGCCTGTAACAGCAGAGACCGTCATTGATTACAATAACATCGAAAAAGACAAAGCGCTCATAGCGCTTATGCAAAAGCGCAAGGCAGAATATGGAATTGAAAAAGGAGTTGACATTATTACAAAATCTGATGAATCTTTTAAAATAGGCGGTTCAACGGTCTCCATGCAGGAGATTTTGGATAAAATACGGATTAAAAGTGGCGATATTGTTGAAAAGGACCTCAAGTCAAACAAAATGGATTCAATGAAAGATTCAGAAACATTCGGAATATACGTTGTTCAACCTGGAGACAATATCTGGAATATACATTTTAATTTCCTGAAAGAATATTTTGCTCATAAAGGCATCTCCCTGTCACCACTTGCCGACGAACCTGCAAGGGGGGGGCAAAGTTCGGGTGTTGGTAAACTTCTTAAATTTTCTGAAACTACGATTAATATTTATAATATAAAAGAACGCAAAATAGATGTTGATCTTAAACTGATCTATTCCTTGAGCAAGGTGGTTATTTATAATATGGACCAAATTTTCGCACTTCTGGATCTCATCGATTACGAACACGTAAATCGCATTCAATTTGACGGTGAAACACTCTGGATACCGCCAAATTAATCTGAAAAAAAATCAGGCCCAGAGGGACCTGACAGACTATCATTCCCGTATTCCAGACCTCCAGCACGCCGATGTATTTTTGTATCCGTTTATGGAGTAATTGAGTTAGTGGAAATTCCAAAAAACAAACAATTGTCTTTAGATCTTATTGAAATTTGGGATTTTAAAAAATCCGTGAACGGTTACGTATTTTTTAACTTAAAACCATTGATTTTTGACCGGATTCTAAGGACACGGTTTGTTATAATGAAATAAATATTTGACGTATGCAATCAATTGCAGTATATCAGCGCCATTTTTTATACTTTTTTGCCACAAAGACACAAAGGATATATCTATTATTCTTTCTTCGTGCCTTGGTGCCTTAGTGGCAGAATGGAAAAAGTTTTGCCACAAAAAGCACAAAATTTACAATTAAAGAACTAATACAATATAAGGAGGATTTATCTTGATAAATATCGCTTATGCAATGGGCCAGGGCGGAGGTGCTACAGGTCAGGGAGCAGGAGGATTTTCATCACTGATCCCGATTATCCTGATGTTCGTTATATTCTATTTTCTGCTTATTCGGCCCCAGCAGAAAAAAACCAAAGAACATCGTGAAATGATAACCAAACTTAAAAAGGGAGACCGCATCATAACAAGCGGAGGCCTTCACGGTCGAATTACAGCCGTAGGTGAGACCACGATGACGGTTGAAATAGCTGACAAGGTCCGTGTAAAGGTTGCCCGCAGCAACGTCGCCCAGGTAGTCCAGTCTTCATCACAGTCCCAGGAACCAAAAAAAAAGAAGAGCTGATTAATACGGCTATCCTTAATTTGCAAAAATTAACTGATTTTCTTTCTTTACGATCACTTATGCATAAGTTTTATCCGCCTTCGGCGTGATGTACCCCCGCCTGAAGCGTGGATAAGTGGACCACATTTTATTTTAGGAACACCTTCAGCAAAGGAAAAGATCATTGAAGAATCTCTCATGGCGGGCTGTTTCCGTTTTTGCAGTTATTATCGTTGCTGTTATTTACGTTCTTCCGACCATAAAACCATCTTTGTGGCCCCATAAAAAGATAAACTTGGGCCTCGATCTTCAAGGGGGAATGCACCTTGTACTTGAAGTGGATACGGAAAAAGCCGTGGAAAGCACCATAGAACGTATAAGCCAGGAGATGCGAAGCCTTTTAAAGAAGGAGCGCATCCGCCATATCGACTTGAATCGTATAGATGGAAGCCGAATTTCGGTCCGGTTGCAAGGCCAGGAAAACATCGACAGATTTGAAAAACTGCTCGACAAAGAATTTAAAAATTTGCGTATCCTTTCAAGATCAATCCACGACGAAATCCTTACGATGATGCTGGATCTTCCTGACAGGGAGTCCGCTCAAATCAAGAAGCTGGCAACCGAGCAAGCACTTGAAACCATCAGAAACCGGATCGACCAGTTTGGCGTCAGTGAACCGGATATTCGACGACAGGGTGAAAAACGGATACTTATCCAGCTCCCGGGAATCAAAGATACAAAAAGAGCCAAGGACCTTATCGGACGGACCGCTCTTTTAGAATTCAAACTGCTGGATGAGACCCATGATCTAAATGCCGCCTTGCAAGGGAATGTGCCTCCGGGCAGCGAGGTTCTCTATGGCATTAAAGAAGATCCGGAAACACGCCGTGTCATAAAAACGCCCTATCTTATAAAAAAACGGACCCTTTTAACCGGGGCACATCTGACTGATGCAAAGGTTCAAATTGATTCTCAATACAATGAACCCTATGTTTCCATCGATTTCGATAAAAAAGGGGGAAGAGATTTTGCAAGGATAACCGGAGCAAATGTAAAAAAACGTCTTGCAATCGTTTTGGATAACAAAGTCTATTCAGCACCGGTTATCCAGGAAAAAATTACCGGAGGTCAGGCCCGAATTACCGGACGTTTCACCACTGAAGAAGCACGTGATCTTGCCATTGCCCTTCGTGCCGGGGCCCTTCCGGCCCCGGTAAACATCCTTGAGGAGAGGACCGTGGGTCCTTCTCTTGGAACCGATTCCATTAGAAAAGGGCTCCTCTCAATGTGCGTAGGGGGTATCCTCGTTATCCTGTTCATGATTGTCTATTACAGGGGTTCAGGGCTTATCGCAGACTTTGCGCTGATTCTTAATATTATCCTGATTGCCGGAGGGCTGGCCGGCTTTCAGGCCACGTTGACACTACCGGGTATCGCGGGGATAATTCTCACTATCGGCATGGCCGTTGACGCCAATGTTCTTATATTCGAACGTATACGGGAGGAAATGAGAATAGGCAAGACACCGCGAGCGGCAGTGGAAGCTGGCTATGACAGGGCTTCTCTTACAATACTCGACGCTAACGTAACAACGCTTATTGCAGCCCTTGTCCTTTTCCAGTTCGGTACCGGCCCGGTTAAAGGATTTGCAGTAACACTCAGTTTGGGTGTACTTTCCAGTCTTTTTACAGCCCTTATTGTGTCCCGGTTAATATTTGATTATCTCTTAGTAAAACTAAAGATTAAAAGCCTGAGCATCTAACGCCTTAACCTATTTTAATTGGAGCATTATAAAGCTTACCAAAACAATCTTAGGAGATATCATTAATGCAGTTTATAAAACCTGATATCAATATTAATTTTATCAGTAAGAGAAAAATCGCTTTCTCCATATCCCTGGCCATGATCCTAATCAGTATTACCTCTCTCTTGATTCATAAAGGACCCAGATACGGTATCGATTTCTCCGGCGGCACATTGATACAGGTAAAGTTTAGCGCCCCTGAAAGCCTGAAAAATATAAAATCCGGTCTTGCCTCCATAGATTTAGGCAAATCGTCAGTTCAACAGTTCGGTGATCAGAAAGATAATGAATATCTTATCCGAACGGACATGTCTGTCATGACCTCACAGGGATTTTCTTCAAAAGTGCAGAAAGCCCTGGAAGCCTCAACCGGGGATGAGGTCAACATTCGTCGTGTTGAGATGGTCGGACCTCAAGTGGGCAAAGACTTGCGGGAAAAAGCTCTTTTCGCCATGTTTTACGCCCTGCTCTTTATTGCGATATATATATCCGGCCGTTTTGAATTAAAATGGGTTCTCAGCGGAGTTATGGCCGGCACGCTCATGGGTGCCGTCTATCTTCTTTCTGTATTTAATGTCAGCGTCCCGTATCTTATAGCCGCCGCATTGATCGTAACACTTGCACTTTTCTGGTTTCTCGAATTAAAATACGCTATGGGCGCTATTGTGGCCCTAATCCATGACGTCACCATAACCGTTGGCATATTTTCTATTCTTGACAAAGAATTTTCCCTTCCGATTATCGCAGCGCTTCTCACCATCATCGGATATTCATTAAATGACACCATCATTGTTTTTGACAGAATTCGGGAAAATCTGAGGAAATATCACAAAAATCCCATGGAATTTATAATTAACAAAAGTGTCAACGAGACTCTCAGCCGAACCATACTGACCTCTTTAACCACCCTTGTTGTGGTTGTTGCTCTGTTTGTACTGGGAGGCGGGATTATTCATGACTTCGCATTTGCAATGATAATAGGCGTTTTTATCGGAACCTATTCATCGGTTTACGTTGCAAGCCCCATACTCCTTGCATGGCATGGTCGCGGAAGAAAGAAGTAGTGGAAAAAATCTTGCCATGGTTTGTTCTGAAAAGTGTTCCGGGAATAGGAAATCATCTTTTCAAGCGGCTAATAGATTGTTTCAATTCACCCGAGAATGTTTTTGAAGCTTCCGGAAAGGATCTTCTTGAGGTAGAAGGCATAACTCCTCGTCTTGTCGCCGCAGTAAAGCATCACAAAATTCCTGATCCGGTCAAAAAGGATCTCGACCTTGTGATGGAAAAAGGTTATAAAATTGTTACCATGTCGGATAGTGATTATCCACCCCTTTTACTTCAAATACCGGACCCTCCGCCCTTTTTGTATGTTTTCGGCAGTCTTAACGGTTCCGTTAAAAACATAGCGGTTGTGGGCTCCAGGAATGCAACAGATTACGGAATCTCTACAACCCGGCGCCTGTGCAAGGATTTGGCTTTGCTTAAAATGACGATCGTCAGCGGCATGGCAATTGGCATTGATTCGGCTGCTCACCAGGGAGCACTGATCGGCAAAGGAAATACCATCGCGGTGTTGGGAAGCGGTTTGGAAATCGTTTATCCGGCAGAGAACCAAAAACTCTTTAATATGATTGCCGAAAACGGTGCCGTTATTTCAGAATTTCCTTTATTGACTGAACCTGAGGCACACAATTTCCCTGTAAGAAACCGGATAATTAGCGGGATTTCCCTTGGAACCGTGGTCGTTGAAGCTACAAAAAGAAGCGGATCACTTATAACGGCACGCCTTGCAGCAGAGCAAAACAGGGAAGTATTTGCTATCCCGGGAAGCATACATTCATTCAAAAGCACCGGGACACACACGCTCATAAAACAGGGAGCCAAACTGGTCGAACATGCCCAGGACATTATGGAAGAACTCTCAAATATTATTGAAGCTCCGGTTGAAAAGAATAAAACCGGTAATGAAACCATGGGAAAAATCCCGCAGTTATCACCCGAGGAATCCCTTGTGTTCGAAGCCATTGGTGCGTATCCTGTACACATCGATGACCTTTCAAGAAAACTTTCCATGAAATCCGGCAAACTGTCGAGCATTTTGCTCCAACTTGAGCTAAAAGGTATTGTACTTCAGTCCCCGGGAAAACTCTTTTCCCTTGCAGTCATGGAGTAATGGGAAGAAAAAATGAACATCGAACATCGAACGTCCAACATCGAATGATGAATAAAAAAACCTGAACGAGGTAAAACCGTGACCAAACCGCTTGTTGTCGTAGAGTCCCCAACCAAGGTTAGAACCATAAAAAAATATCTCGGCAAGAGTTACAACGTAGCTGCAACCGTCGGTCATATAAAGGACCTTCCGCCAAAGGAAATCGGCATCAATATCGAG
>JAUVTO010000120.1 GCA_030601485.1 Desulfobacterales bacterium
ATGCCTGAACCGGTTCCCACATCCAGAAAAGAATCACCCTTTTTCAGATATTTTTCAATCATTGTAATGCACATGCAGGTTGTGGGATGGGTTCCGGTACCAAAAGCCATACCCGGATCGATCTCAAGTATAATTTCACCATGATTCCGGGAATATTCTCTCCATGTGGGTTTCACTACGATATTGTCGGTTATTTTCTCCGGCCGGAAATGGGCTTTCCATACATGTGTCCAGTCTGATTCATTAACATCAGAATAAACAATTTTACATATAATCCCGTTTTTCTTTTCAAGCCTTGCCAGATGGTTTTCAATTATTTCAAGCTGTTTTTCAGTCTGCTCATCATGGAGCAGATAGCCGATTACCGCATAATGTTCGGGCGTTATGGCATCTTTCCCCCAATCTTCCGGATGTTCAATATCCGGCTCTTCCACAACCAGACCCGTTATTCCCAGTTCATAAAAAATATCGGCAATAAGATCTGTTGCCAATTGTTTATTATGGAAATCAAAAACAACCTTTGCTTCTATCCATTTCATGATTTTTTTTAATTCTGCCACTAAGGTTCACCCTGTTAAATAGTTCTAAATTTCGCTTAGTATAGATATTCGATGGTACTTTTTAACAAAAATCGATCCTGGTTCTTCAATATTTAACAGGGCAGGCGAAGAAAGAATAATTAATATATCCTTTGTGCCTGCCCGCCATCGGCTTCGCCTTAGGTGAGGCGGGCGGGTCTTAGTGTCTTGGTGGCAAATATTTTTGGTTCTCTCCGAGCCGTAGGATCACCGAGCCGGAGGCCGGTTTATCCGGGTTAGGGTAAACTTTTCTTTTGGCGGATTAAAGTAACCGTATGTTAGATTCGGAAAAGATTCTTTTATTTGTCGGAGAATATTTTTCATTCCCAGAGGACGGCCATGCGATGCAGCATGGGACATGACTTTCCAATATCTTACCGGGTCAAAATTTAAATTCCGCCACTGGATCATGTTTATGGGTTGCTGATTTAAAAATCGGGTCAAAGAGTGCACTTCTTCCGGGGTGTCGGTAAATCCGGGGCAGTTGAGATAGTTTATAGATACAAATTTGCCCCGGCCAATTGCAATGTCTATACTTTTTAATACATCAGAAAAACCATAACCTTTGGGTTGAAAATATGCATCATAGCATTCTTTTCTAAGACTGTTGATACTGATACGGATGCTGTCAAGACCCGCATCAAAGAGTTTTTTCAGAATATCGGGTCTGCTTCCATTGGTATTCATGTTAATTGTGCCTCGGCCGGAAACCGAACGTATTTTTTCTATGGCCGGCGCAATTACGTCGGCGGCTAACAAGGGCTCTCCCTCACACCCCTGCCCGAAACTGACAACGCTTCTTCTCACCCGCACGATATGTTCAAGGGACACTCCTGCGATCTCTTCGGGCGACGGTTTAAAAGAGATTCTGTCCTGGCTGTGCGGAATCTCGCCATTATGCTGTAACGACAAGCAGCCCAGGCATCTTGCGTTACATATCTCGGAGGTGGGCAGCGGTGCTTCGTATCTTCCCAGAAAGAAATTTTTGGCCGCCGGACATCCGTATTCCAGAGCACATTTTTCCAAATGCTTCCTTAGCCGGTTACCCGGAATCTTTTTTTTCATCCGTCTAACACCGTCAATCACATCTTCGAGTTTCATCCGTCTCAAATCCTGCCGCCTTTCTTTGTCCACCCGTATCACGGCAGATCTGAACCTTCCCCTGTGCCATCCTACCGCTCCGTATGAAAAAAGGGGTAGATATCCGGCGCCGTTGTTTTCCCTGTAAGCGCTTACATAAGAAATAACATAGCCGGGCGAATTAAAAGCGGCAACCGGGTATATCATTTCACCGGGTGCATATGGATTCTCTCCCACAATATCGAGCCTGTTGTTTTCCATATTGTACAAGATTGGTTTTCTATCCGGCATATACATGAGTTCCCCGCCAAAAGGCATATTGATGGTTTCATCGAGTGTCAGGGGGAGCAGGGAAGGACCGGCCATGCCCACGGCAGCATATCCGTTAAGGTTAAAAATTTCTCCGGCACTATTTGCGACAACGGCGGTTACAAAATTCTTTTTATTGTGAAGCCGCTTGAACCGGTTGTTTTTTTTCTCGCCCATAGAACCTCTAATTTCCATCTTTTTGTCCCGCTAATTCAATTTTCTCTTGTTCATTCATACTGTCAATTAACAGACTTATCCTGAAATGTACATCCAAGAGCTCATTCAAAACAGGGCAAACGCATTTGAATCCCAATATAGGGAGAACGCTCCGCGACGGCGTGTATCTCTTTCCAACCGACTGAAACTTGTGCTTAAGCACCCGTAAGCCCGAGCCGCGCCAGAGTTATTAAGAACAATTCGTCGCTAAATTATCCCATTGATTTTTTAAATCATAATTTCATTCGGCTCGGGCTAACGCGCGCTAAAGCCCTTCAAACAGTCAGTCGGTTTCCAAGAGAAACACGCCGTCGCTATGCTGCACCGAAATCAAAAGCGTTTACCATTGACACACAACCGCCATTTAATGCCGGGCACAGTATATAATCATTGAAACCAAACCGATAATATAATATTATTTCAAAAACAATCGAGAAATGAGACCTTTGAAAAACGTTCAATTTTGTTCAAGTCCAAGAAAGGCGAAAATTTTAACCACAGGAATACATGGAGTATTTTGAGGATTAAAATTTGAGCCTGACGACGGAATTGGGTAAAAGGGGGCGTTTTTCAAAGGTCTCGAATTTTAACGGAGGATGATCCAATGAAAAGTTATCGAAAAGAGTTGTGGTTCGAAGTGCCGACACGGCGTGCGCTGATTAATATTACCCCTCAGGTTGAAGCCTGCCTTAAAGAAAGCCAAATCCAGGAGGGTCTGGTACTCTGTAACGCCATGCACATCACAGCATCTGTATTCATCAATGACGATGAATCGGGTCTTCATCATGATTATGACGTCTGGCTTGAAAAGCTGGCGCCTCATGAACCGGTTTCACAATACCGGCACAATGTAGGAGGAGACAACGCAGATGCGCATATGAAAAGGCAGATCATGGGGCGCGAGGTGGTTGTGGCGGTGTCACAAGGCCGGCTCGACTTCGGAACCTGGGAGCAAATATTCTACGGAGAGTTTGACGGAAGACGACGTAAGCGGGTTTTGGTCAAAATAATCGGGGAATAATCCTCATCTCTTAAGAAACCCGGGTTATGCCGTCATAATGGAAGAATGGAATGCTGGAATGCTGGAATATTGGGGGTAAGGGCGGAAATAAACCATTTAAATTGTAAAAAACTCCTTCAAACCCATCATTCCATTCACTCCATTATTCCATTATTCCAATTGTGGCGAAGGCCCTAAGTTATGGCTATTTCACGGTATTTTTGAAGGATATTCGAACTATTCCAAAAACCCTTCTTTAATGGTAATTTCGCTGTTGCTTCTTATTTGCGCCAGAAATGCATCAAAGACCCTGGCTTTCTTTTGCTGCATCAATTTTTGCTTTATCGATGTTTTTTCCTTTTCAACCTCTTCAAATTCCGGTGTTTTTCTGTCCCTGAACTGAATAACATAATACCCTTTTGTACCTTTTATGAGTTTTTCCGGCAATTTTTTTTCAGGTGTAAGTTGAAACGCCGCCTTGGAAACCTCTCGATCAAATCCAATTTTAGGAATCGAATCATTGCGTTTAAAAAAACCTGTCGTTGTTGGAGTTAAATTAAACTGTTTGCTTTCCGTGGTTATGGATTTTCCGCTTTTTAAAGCAGTCAGAAACGTATTTGCATCCTCTTTCGCTTTTTCTTCCTGCTTTTCTTGTGTTAAATCCACACGGACTTTTTCTTTGACTTGCTTTAGTTCCGGAATTTTTTCGGGAATCTTTTCGATCACCTGAAGTATATAATATCCGTCTTCAAATTCCTGTATATCGATAATTTCCATAACCGCAAGATTAAAGGCGGCCGATGCAAACTTTGCTCGGTTTTTGATTCCTTTTTCCGGACCTTTTTTTGTAAAAAAGTCTGTAGTCAAAATTTTCAGGTTTCGTTCTTTTGCTGATTTTAACAGATCATCCCCTTCAAAAGAAACATCAGAAACCGTCTCTGCTTCGTCGTATGCAAGAATTTTTGCTTTATCTTCGATCAGTTTCTTTTGTATTTTCTTTTTGGCTTCATCAAAAGATAAGATAGATGCTTCATTTACCTTTTCAACATTGATAATATGCCATCCGAACCGCGTGCGAACGGGTTCGCTGATTTCCCCGGCTTTCATTGAAAAGGCCTTATCGGCAAAGGGTCTTACCATGGCATCCCTTTTAAATGTGCCCAGGTATCCTCCCCTGTCTCGGGTTGGTCCTTCTGAATATTTTTTAGCCAGTTCATCAAATTTTTTTCCTTCTCTGGCCATCTTCAGGATATTTAAAGCTTTTTTTCTTGCCTTTTCAACATCCTCGGGGCCGGCATTTTGATCGACCTTTAGCAAAATATGTCGGGCTTCAACCGTTTTCGGTGTTTTAAACTCTTCCTGGTTTTCATCAAAATAATTCTGTATTTCTTCGTCAGAAATTGAAACCTCAGATCGGTATCTGGCCGGGTCAAAATGCAGGTATCGAACTTTCACCATAGCATCTGTTTTATAATTCTCTTTATGCTTTTCAAAAAATGTTTTTATTTCTTCGCTGGACGGTTTGATATCTTTATATTTGTCGGAATCAAACCGTACGAAATCGATATTTACCGATGCATTGGTCCAGTTAATCCATTCTTTGACCTCAGAGTCTGAAACTTTAACGCTGCTTGTAATGAGATTTGTTACTCTCTCGATAAGCATGGCCTCTTTTTGGGCAATCTCGAATTCTTCGGGGGTCATTCTGAGACGACTCAACACATTTTGATATATGCGGTTATCAAATACACCGGCTCTCTGAAATGCCTGAATTTGCATAATTGCATGGCCAAGCTCCTTGTCTGAAACACGAAATTTAAACCTCCTGGATTCCTGAACCAAGAGCTTGTTGTCGATAAGTTGGTTCAAAGCCTGCTCTTTTACCCGAAGCATCTTAATCATATCTTCATTCAAGTTATTCCCGAATCTATTGCGTAGCTGTTCAATAAGATTATTATATGCCTCCCTGTATTCATCCAGTGTGATCTGATCTCCATTAACCAGCGCAACCCTATCGCCTCTTTGTGCCCTGAAACTTCCTACCCCCCAGAATATAAATACAATAACAATAGCGCCTAAAAGTACTTTGATTAACCAGTTACCAGCTTGTTGCCGCATGAACCTGAGCATATAGTCCCTCTCTATTTATTATTCTCAATATTGACGGTTTCGTAAAAAGTCCAACTTCTGCGTTGTGCTGCATTTCGTAATCATTCAACGTACGAAAAGTACGCCTCATGATTACAAAATTTGCACGCCTTGAATTTGAACTTTTTACGAAACCGTCTAAATCGAACTTTTTGCGAAGCCATCAATATTGTTCATTGTAACTTCTCAATAGATTAGAAGCCAGGTCGCCATCATCATTTAATTCACCAGAATTTTTTGAAAAGTTACTGTTCATTCAAATATACGATTTAAATTATTACCGAAACAGGCTTCACATGTCGATCGATCTTTGTCCCCACAGTCTCTAAACAAAACGCACACAAATATATATACTTGTCACCTTCAGGCAGAACAAGCAGAAGTCGCTTGCGAACCGGAACCGGACGTTTGCACTTTGGACAATAAAGCTCTGTAGCATCAAAATCCTTATACACTCCGACTTGTTTGGTCTTAGGAGGAGTATTTGCTGCCGATAGTCTATTAAATGTTGGCAAGTTATTTGGAGTCATGCTTTACCTTATCAAGTATCGATTGTCATTCTTGATGGCGTCGTAAAAAATCTTTTTTTAAGCGACATGGAGCATTTTTTGACTTTTTACAAAACCATCCGTCTTAAATCAACCAAAACCATATAGTTAAAAAATCTTATATATACAACATGTTGTAAATTATAAGAAACCAATACTATTTT
>JAUVTO010000024.1 GCA_030601485.1 Desulfobacterales bacterium
TAGGTTTCCTATAATATTCCCTTTTGTCTTTGGGTTTGGCTTGTTGCTTGTCATCAAATTTGGATTGCCACTTCTCCAAACCTGTAAGGAGCTTTCGCTTTTGTGCTTCTGGCATAGTAGAAATGATTTGAAATATTCGAGATTGGACTTCAGCGATGCTTGATTTATTATCGTTGTTTTCCATCGGCTTTCTTTTCGTACTTTTTGAGAAGGTCCCGGATGGCCTCTTCGAGTAATTGATTAAGGCGCATTTCTTCTTGAGCAGCAAGGATTTTAAAAGATTTTAAGAGGTCTGTTGAGACAGTTGTATTTATATAACTTTTTTTAGAGGTATCGGTCATTTCACGTCTCCTTGTAAAGAATAAAAAGCACAGTTGATTAGTTGAAGTCAATAAAAAAGCTTGACTTTCTTTTTTCTGGTTGATAAGTTGAAATCAACTATACAACTAAAACCCAAAAACATAGCAATGAAAAATCAATTAACAAAATTCGCGCTTGAAGATAGCCATAGCGGTGACGTTGTGGCCGGTTGCTATGTGACCGTGGGAAATCTTCAGCGCGATTTTTATTTGCAGAAAGGGGGTTGAATATCGGCAAGGTTGTAGGCGTGGTCGTTAATAACGAGAAGGGAGAAGCCACAGGCGGGGAGGTGTGATCATGTCGGAAAGAACAGAAAGGCTTTTAAGGTTAGCTTTAGAAGCTTGGGAGGTTATGACAGACGGCCAAAAAGATAGGTTTCTTGATCTTCTTGATAGGCTGGTTGTCAAGGGTGAGAAATTCACAAATGAACAAATCATTCAAATGATAGGTTAAAGAGGGGGCTGCATGGAAGCAATAAATTTAAAACGAAGGGAAAGACCGCCGGTCTATCTCATGTGTGAAGGTGAGGTTGTCGAAAATCCAGAACCGTCACTTATTGTAACTGAGTTAGATTTTACGGTAATGGCTCCTATCAGAGTCGCTTATGAGCTGATTGACAAATACAATGAGGATGAACATATATCGCCGAGTGGAATGCGGGCGATTGCAAACACATTATTCATGGCCCTTGAAAAATGGGATTATTTTTCGAGGTATCTTTAAAGGGGGGTGTCATGTTGACCAATAAAGAAAGAGCGTTACTTGATGAAAATCGTGACCTTCTAAATTTTATTGCACGGCTTGAAGAAAAAGGCGTTGATGTTAGGGCCATGGTTGACATTACTGAAGACCTTATTAAACTGCATGACCGAAGTAAACAGGCCAAATTTAACCTTGTGGCTTTAACAACCTTTATAGTTGAACAGCGGGGCGCTCAGAGCGCCGAGGTTTAACTTTTACAGGGTATCTAATAAGTCTGTTAGGTACCCGATAAAGGTTGAAATGTAAAAAAGGGTGTTCAGGATCTTGAACGGCATAAAATGACTTTGTGAGATGGCCGAGGTTTAACGATCTATTAAAACGCACGTACTGACACTGAGGGAATTTATTAACAAAGCCCAGGATAGGCTACCGGAGCCGAAAACCGGAAACCCTATCCGGCTTCCCGGGTTAAACACAAAGGGGGAAGTTGAAGGGGAACTATGGAACATGCAACGGAATTGTTTTCCTTAGTGGTATTTTTTTATCTTGGGATTGGTATTGTCGGATATCATCTTGGAAAAGCGCTTGATAGGATTTCGGGAGAGCTTGAAACAATTGAAGATTTAATTCGTAATGGTATAAACAAGCTTGATGAGATTGAGTTGAATATGTAGAGCTTACTGATACAAAAATAAAGGGAGAGCTTATGGAAAAAGTTAAACCCGAAAAAATTACAAAGATCAATGCTGCAGAAAGACAAATTAAAGAAGCAATAAGGCTTTTCTTTGAACGACGTGATTCAGTATCCATTCATACATTAGCAGGGGCCGCCCATCAAATATTTTATGATTTAGGAAAGAAGCGAGGTTTATTAGGGTTCTTAAAGGATGATACTTATATTCAAACAGATCGTTTGAAGGGAAGAAAGTGGGAGCATATAGTTAATGATCCAAAAAGCTTTTTTAAACATGCTGATCGAAATCCTGATAAAATATTAAACTTTTATCCAGAATTTAATGAGCTTTTACTTTTTGATTTATGCCACCTATGCCAAAAAATAAAAGGGAAATCCTTTCGTGAAATAGATGTTTTCCAAGCTTGGTTTTTAGGGAAATATCCAAATTTCTTTGCTGAAAAGTTAAAGAAAGAAATTGAGAAAGTTAGCGATAAACAATTGATTGAAGATTATGAACATTTCCTTAATCTCTTAAATGAACCCACAATGGATGAACATGGAGGAAAGTGAGGATTATATGAAATACGCATATGCAAACAAAAAATTCACAGCGGCAGTTGCTGGGATGGTTACAAGTCCCAAAACTATTCAAGATAGAGTTGGGGATGCCTATATTAACCATTTAATGCACCTCGAAACAGAAGAGTTGCCGGAGGAAATTCGCATTAAATTTAGCAATATGTTTCAAAGATTAACCATATGCGAACCTATTGGGAATAAAGGAAGTGTCCAGGCCACAATTAGCCAAATGAGCACTGATGAAGCTATAGAAATCGCTATGGATATTGTTTACATGGCCGATATAGTTCATTCAAAGTGTTTTAATTTGTGATTTTAAGAAGTCCCTGAAAGAAGGTTTACATGGGAGTCAAAATCAGACAGAAAGTCGAAGGCAAGGGAAATCCATGGTGGGTGTTCATATCTCACAATGGAAAGCGAACGTCCCGGAAAGTGGGTGATAAGAAAGCGGCTGAGGTCGTGGCCAGCACGATCCGGGCAAAGCTTCAGTTAGGGGAGTTTGGCTTTGAGGAACAAAGGCCGGTGCCCACCTTTAAGGAATATTCTGAAAAGTGGATTGAGGGTTATGTTAAAATTAATCTCAGAGAGTCAACTTTTGATGAATATGAAAGTGTTTTGCGGAATCATGTGTTGCCGGTATTCAAAAAGGAAAAGATTGACTCAATTACCAGGGGAGAGATACGGGATCTCCTGCTATCAAAATTCAGCGGTGGTCTATCCCAAAAAAGAGTTTTGTTGATTAAGGATGTTATATCCGGGGTGTTGAATTATGCGCTTGATGAGGAAATAATCAAGACAAATCCAACTTCCGGTATTACAAAAAGATTATTTCCTAAAAGCGGTGCTAACAAGAAAACAGTTTCAAAAGAAGATGTTTTCACGAAAGAGGAGATTGATCTGCTTCTTGACACTTGCGAGACAGACTTTCCACAGTATTATCCGTTTTTCTTTATGGCTGCCAGAACCGGCATGAGACTTGGGGAGCTGTTGGCGATCCGCTGGGGAGATGTTGACCTTGAAAATGGTTTTCTTTGGATAAGACGATCATATAGACGGGGCCGGTTCACTCCACCAAAGAACGGCAAAACCCGTAAGGTGGATATGTCAAACCAGCTTATGGATGTGTTAAGGTCAAGGCTAAAAAGTCAATTCAAGGAAGTATCAGAGCTTGTGCATCAGAATAACGAAAAGATCATGGAGCAGAATTTCATCCGAAAAGAATATTTCCGTATTTTGAAAAAGGCAAACGTCAGGAGAATCAAACTGCATGGCATTAGGCATGCCTTTTGTACGCATCTTCTCAGTGACGGAGTGTCACCATATTATGTCAGTCAACAGGCAGGGCACAGCTCAATCAGTATCACTTGTGACGTTTACGGTTCATGGATAAGCACCGATGAAAACCGTCATGTCAATTTATTGGATTCTCAGCACTCAAAAACACCCCATACGCACCCCACAAAAAGCGAAAAGCCGCAACCTGTTAAGATTGCAGCTAATTCTTTCTAATGGTGCCGAAGGCCGGACTTGAACCGGCACGGGAGTTGCCCACTACCCCCTCAAGATAGCGTGTCTACCAAATTCCACCACTTCGGCACATTTGAATATCGTCAACTTAACCGCCTATCCACTATTTTGAATTAAATAAAGCTGTTGAAAGCTTATTGGGCCTGAACAGGTTTTACAGGAGGTGAGGTTTCCGGCTCAGGTTGAGAGCTTTTTTCAGGTTCCGCTGGTGCGGCTTTTTGCTCTATGGGCGCTTTTTTGTCCATCATAATTGAATTTTTCATGCTATGACCGGACAGATAAGCCAATCCCAGAGAAGTTATCATAAAGACGATGGCCGCTACGGTTGTCATTTTGCTTAAAAACGTTGAGCCGCCTGTACTCCCAAAAAGTGTCTGACTAGATCCCCCTCCAAAAGCAGCGCCCATGTCAGCACCTTTCCCTGTCTGTAAAAGAACGATCATAATAAGGGCAATACAGACGATGGCATGCATTATTATTAGGAATATTGTCATAATTATTCTTTAAACCGAACGATTTTGCTGAACGTCTCAGGATCGAGGCTTGCGCCGCCGACAAGTGCGCCGTCAATATCAGGCATTGCCATGAGCTCTGCGATATTGTTCGGTTTAACACTGCCCCCATACAGTATTCTAACAGATTTGGCAAGCATATTCCCGAAACTTTTTTCAAGCACAGAGCGTAAAAACTGATGAACCTCCTGAGCCTGGCCGGAAGTCGCGGTTTTACCGGTTCCGATAGCCCAGATCGGTTCATATGCGATAACCAAACTTTTCAGATCATCCGAAGAAAAACCCTCTAACCCCTTTTTTACCTGTTTGTCAAGTACGGAAAACGTATCTTTTGATTCCCGTTCTTTTTCAGATTCTCCAACGCACATAACTGGTGTCAAATCATTATTAATGGCGGCCCTTATTTTTTTGTTGACGGTTTCGTCGGTTTCATTGAAATATTGTCGACGTTCGGAATGGCCGATAATAACATATTTGCATCCTGCCGAAACCAACATGGCAGGTGATATTTCGCCGGTAAAGGCTCCCTGGGCTTCCCAAAAAAGATTTTGTGCGCCCAGGGAAACACAGCTCCCCCTGACAACATCAGCTACCGGTGCGAGAGCTGTAAACGGCGGCGCAATCATCACATCGATATCCGTGGTTGCGGCTACGAGTTTTACAAGCTGTCCGGCAGTTTCAACAGCCTCGGGACAGGTTTTAAACATTTTCCAGTTTCCGGCGATAAGAGGTGTGCGATTTGTCATCAATTAATCCCCTTTGGAGACCTTGGAAAAACGCCCCCTTTTGTCCAATCCCGGTGTCAGGCTCAAATTTTAATCCTCGAAATACTTAACTGTATGTCTGTGGTTAAAATTTTCGCCTTCCTTGGCCTTGAACAAAATTGAACGTTTTTTAAAGGTCTCAGATTGAATATTGAATATTGATTATTTAAGGATCGAACGCCGTTATTAATTTTCAATTTTCAATCAAAAACCTTCAATTTGCACCTATAGCTGCGTAGCGATCATGGCTGCAAGATCGACCATTCTATGTGAGTATCCAATTTCATTATCGTACCAGGATAGGACTTTGACCATGTTGTCAACGGTGTAAGTGGTCAGTCCATCGACAATAGAGGATAATGGTGATCCATTATAGTCAGAGGATACCAGCGGAAGATCGCTATATCCAAGTATGCCGGCAAGGGATTTTTCTGAAGCCTCTTTAAGGGCGGCGTTTACATCAGTGACCGTGACACCTGCCTTTTCCAAAGTTGCAACAAAATCGACAATCGATACATTGGGTGTGGGGACGCGAATGGCGAGCCCGTTTAACTTGCCGGACAGTTCCGGCAGCACCAGGGCTACAGCCTTGGCCGCACCGGTGGTTGTGGGAATCATTGACATTGCGGCCGCTCTGGCCCTTCTCAGATCTTTGTGAGGAAAATCCAGGAGGCGCTGGTCCCCTGTGTACGAATGTATGGTTGTCATCAGGCCACTCCTGATTCCGAAATTTTCAAGGAGTACCTTGGCTACCGGTGCAAGACAGTTGGTGGTACAGGATGCATTGGATATGATGTGATGATTTCTGGGGTCATACTGGTTTGAGTTGACACCCATGACGATGGTAATATCGGGCTTTTGAGCAGGAGCGGATATTATGACTTTTCGTGCACCGGCGGAAAGATGTTTTGATGCGCTTTCATGATCTCTAAAAAGACCGGTGCATTCTGCGACAATGTCCACGCCCAGGTCTTTCCAGTCGAGGGTGGCGGGATCTTTAACGGAGGTAACGGCAATAGACTTCCCACCCACTTCAATGGAGCCGTCTTTGCCGGTTACTTCCAAATCAAGCTTGCCGTGCACGGAATCATATTTAAGAAGATGAGCCATTGTGGCTGAATCCATGAGATCATTAATCCCGGCGACTTCCAGTTCAGCATGATCGATCAAGGCCCTGAGAACAAGCCGTCCTATCCTTCCAAAACCGTTTATACCCACTTTTATGCCCATAATGCCCCCTTTATTTTTATCATCGTATCCGGCTATTCCCGTTTATTCCCTTTTAAAATCCCGCTTGCCAGCGAAATACTCTTCTTCCCAAAAGCTTCAAGATGTTGAGCGAGGTCGCTGAGTTCCATATCTGCTTGAATATCCACAGCTTTGATCAAAATAGGAAGATTAACGCCGGATATGACTTCCACTTTTCCTTCTTCAAGAAATGAATAACTTAAATTTGAAGGTGTTCCACCGAACATATCTGTAAGGATAAGCACCCCTTTTTTCTTATCGACCTTTTTGATCCCTTCGGCAATTTTCTTGCGTAGTTTGTCAACGTTTTCTTTCAAATCTATGGAAACCGATACCATGGTATCGGGTCGATTACCTAAAATGAATTCAGCAGCGTCAATGAGTGCATCTCCCAACTGACTGTGTGTTACAATAACGATACCTATCATAATGCTCCTTCAAACCTTCTAAAGATCGATGTCACGATGTGTGACTATGATCTGTCTCCCGGGTTTTTTTATATGTTCGAATAACGCTTCGGCAATGGTTACCGAGCGATGCCGGCCTCCGGTGCAGCCGACAGCAATGGTTAAATAAGCTTTGCCCTCTTTTTCATACAATGGAATTAAATAGTCAAGCAGGTCCAGATATTTTTTTATAAACCTGCGGGCTTCGTCGTTGTTTAAGACATAGTTTTTAATCTCCTGGCTTTTTCCGTTAAAATCTTTGAGTTCAGGTACAAAATACGGATTCGCAAGAAAACGAACATCCATAATCAGGCTGGCGTCGTGAGGCGTGCCGTATTTAAAACCGAACGACAGAATGTTTATTCTCATGGGCGCAAGATTTTTATTTTGTTGCGCGATATTATTGATTACGGACTTTAAGTCGTGAACAGTGTAACGGGAAGTATCGATAATTTTGTCGGCGGTAATTTTCAGTTCTTTTAGCTGCTCCTGTTCGATGCGTATTCCTTCCAGAAGACTTTTGTCTTGAGACAGGGGATGATGTCTCCGTGTCTGGCTGTAACGCTTAAGCAAAGTTTCTTCGTCGGCCTCTAAAAAGAGGATTTTGAATTGATATCCTTTTTTCTTTAGGGAATCAAAAACTAATGAGTACCTGTAAAGAAAGCTTTTTTCGCGCAGATCCATTACAAATCCCAGCCCCGTGATTTCAGAATTGCTTTCAATCGGCAGTTCTAGAAACTTGGGAAGAAGCGCTACCGGCATGTTATCGACACAATAGAAACCGGCGTCTTCAAACGCTGATATGGCAGTACTCTTACCGGAACCCGAAAGCCCTGTAATAATAATTATTTTTAATTTTTTCACTTTTGATCAACGTTCGGGTTTATAATTCTTCTTCATCCTCCTCTTCTTTAATAATAGCATAAATTTCATCTCTGGTAACAGCATGTAACAGCTTTTGTTTGAAAGGGTCATTTTTTAGAATCCTTGAAATTCGGGCGAGCAACTTCAGATGAAGACCTGTGGAATTTTCGGGCGTTATAAGGAGGAAAAAGATATGGGTTGGAAGCCCGTCCATGGATTCAAAGTCGACTCCCTTCCGGCTCAGACCGAAACCGAGCACCAATGACTCAAGATCTTTGACCTTGCCATGGGGAATTCCGATTCCTTCACCAATGCCGGTACTCCCGAGTTGTTCCCGTTCCATCAGCACTTTTACAAGATATCCATGATTTATACCGGCAATACGGGCTACAGGGGTTACAAGTTCTTCGAGAACAGCCTTTTTATCGAGTGATTTCAAGTCAGTAAGAATTGCTTCTTTTAGTAAAACATCAAGAATTTTCATTTTATATTCTCTATATATAGATTTCAAGAAAATGTTTTTGGGGGCTTTTGGGTTATGATCTCCGAAGAAATTTTTCCTGTGCGACTCCAAGAAACTGGAAATTTGAAATTAGAAACTTGATAACAAACTGAATTGTCATTTCTTTCCCAAGTTTCGAGTTTCCAGTTTCAAGTATCGCACCCCAATTGTTCCCTTAATTCGTTTCCAGGGAGGATGAGAATAACCCCAAAATATTTTTCTGTAAGCCTATAGATCAGATGCTCGGCTGGATTAAACCATAGTCGCCGTCCTTGCGCCGATAAAGGACGTTTACCTGATCAGTCCTGGCATTGGTAAACACCAGAAAATTGTTGGTTACTAGTTCCATCTGCATGATTGCTTCTTCTACATCCATGGGTTTATATTCGATATCCATAACCCTTATCTTTGTTGTAGTTTCTTCGTCCAAATACAATGCGTCTTCAGCAATAATATCTTTTGCTCTGGATTTGGACCCGCTTCGGTGTTTTCTGATTTTTTGTTTATTTTTCTTTATCTGTGTTTCTATCTTGTCAAGGACCATGTCAATGGCAGAATACATGTCTTCGGTTACTTCTTTGCCGTATATGTTAAGCCTGTCACCGGTTATATTGATTTCAGCCATATGGCGGAACTTTTCAACCGAAAGTACAACGTTTGCTTCTGCCGGGTTATATAGATATTTATCAAAACGATCAAGTTTGTCTCTAACATAAGATTTCAAATTTTCAGAAGGATCAAGATTCTTAAAAGTTACAGATGTCTGCATACTTAAGACCTCCCTAGAATTGTTTGCGTTTGTTCGATGGAAGTACTCTCATTATCTCACGATACTTTGCTACGGTTCTGCGAGCGATACGGATGTTTTCCTCCTTTAAAAGTTGTGATATTTTATCATCGCTATACGGCCTTTTGGGATTTTCACTTTCAATGATCTGTTTTATTTTATCCTGAACACTGGCGGAGGCTATGGCTTCGCCATGAAAACGTTGAATAGAGCTGTTAAAAAAATACTTCAACTCAAAAATACCCCGGGGTGTATGGGCATACTTATTGGTTGTTACCCTGCTGATCGTCGATTCGTGCATCCCAATATCTTCCGCGACATCTCTTAACACTAATGGTTTTAGGTATGAGATCCCCTTTTCAAAGAAATCTCGCTGGAATTTCAATATGCTTTCCATTACTCTGTAGATGGTTTTTTGACGTTGATGAATGCTCCGGATCAACCATGTTGCAGAACGTATCTTTTCCTGTATGTATTCCTTTGCTTCTCTTGAAAAGTTTTTGCCGTCCCGAATTGCATTTTTATAAAAATTATTGACATGCAGTCTGGGCATCCCATCGTCGTTTACCCAGATGATGAACTCATCTTCAACTTTAGATACAAAAACATCGGGATTTATATATTGGGGTTCTTCATCCGTGAATTGCCGTCCTGGCTTTGGCTCTAAACTTTTGATAACATTAATGGCGGTAATAACATCTTCAATAGTTATTTTTAGAGACTTGGCGATAGCCCTATAATTTTTATTTTCAAGATGATTGAGATGTTTTTTAATGATTTGGGTTACTATGGTATCATCAAGACCCAAATGTCTTGCCTGTATAAGCAGACATTCACTGAGATCCCTTGCACACACCCCTATAGGATCAAACGTTTGTAATAGCGTTAGAATCTCTTCGACCTTTTCGGTATCAACCCCGCTCATCGCGACAATGTCTTCAACAGAGGCATCAAGATAACCGTCTTTATCGAGGTTGCCGGTAATAATGCTTCCGATTTTTTCTTCGTCTTCGGTGGGTGATGTCATAAGCAACTGCCAAAGCAGATGTTCGCGCAAAGATTCCTTGCGTGCCACGAACGATTCGAAATTCGGTGACTCCTTTTTTTCGGTTTCGGAATGTATTCTGCCCGATGAATTGTATTCATCAATATAGTTGCTCCAGTCCACATCATCGCGAATTTTTTCTTCTATTGTGACCTCTTTTGTATCAGGCACTTCAGCAGAGTTATTCTCCGTCTGTTTATCAAGCTTTTCTTCAATAGCAACTTCAAGGATTTCTTCTTCCAGCGTTGGGTTCTCTTCGAGTTCCTGGTTGATCGCGTTTAAAAGCTCAAGTCGTGTTAACTGCAAAAGCTTGATAGCCATTTGCAGTTGGGGGGTCATGATAAGTTGCTGAGTCAATTTCAGCTGTTGTCGTAATTCAAGCACCATATTATAATTTAAACTCGTCTCCTAAATAGATCCGGCGGGCCGTTTCGCTTGAAGCTATCTTTTGCGGTGAGCCGGATTCGATTATCTTACCGTCATTTAATATATATGCTTTATCACAGACTTCAAGCGTTTCTCTTACATTATGATCTGATATGAGAATGCCTATTCCCCTTTTTTTTAGATGCCGGATAATCTTTTTTATGTCGATTACAGCCAGGGGATCTATGCCTGCAAAGGGCTCATCAAGAAGAATAAAGGACGGATTCGTGGCTAATGAGCGTGTTATTTCAAGGCGCCGCCTTTCCCCGCCGGAGAGCAGGTTTGCCTTTTGATCTGCAAGGTGTTTTATTCCAAGTTCGTCAAGAAGCATATCTGTCCGCTCTTTCTGCTCCGATTTAGAGATGGGCAGGATTTCAAGAATCGCCATGATATTTTGCTTTACAGTCAGTTTTCTGAATATGGAAGTTTCCTGTGGAAGATAGCCGATACCCCTGCGTGCCCTCAGATACATTGGATAACTTGTGATATCTTCATCATCAAGAAAAACTTGACCCTTATCCGGCTTGATTATTCCAATTGTCATATAGAAAGTGGTGGTTTTGCCTGCGCCGTTTGGACCGAGAAGACCAACAACGCCGCTGTCGTCGATATTCAGGCTTACGGAATTTACAACCGGTTTTCCATTATATGTCTTGACCAGCTTTTTTAGAGACAATGTCGCCAATTATTTCAAACCCTTTTCACCCGAATAAAACACAGCTTCAACACGTTTTTCACCGCTGCTTTCAACAATAATGCGTCCGGTAGTTCTATAAAGTGTTATTTTTTCACCGGAAATAGAATCATTTCCACTGACAATCCTTGAATTGTCACCAGACAAGACAAGAACCCCAGTTTCTGTATTGTATACAGCCTGTGGGGTTACTGCAACCCTGTTGTCAAAATTTATTTTGACGTTTCCGCTGGCAATTATTTTGTTAATCGATTCGGTTCCAAGGCCGGGGGTGACCTTATTGTCCGGATTTCTTTTTGCAAAAATCTTGAGCCTGTCGGCGGTGATAACCGTGTCTCCCTGAGTTGCCCTTACATTCCCAATAAATTCGGCGTAATCGGCATCATTATCGGAGATCAGTTTATTTGCTGTAATGTGGATCTTCTGGTCTTTTGCAAGATTACGGGTATCTGTATCCCTCGGTTTTTCGTCAGCATACCCCGAAGGGATTGTAACAGGGCCGGCTATGAGCATAAACGCTGCAGCAAAGAATAGAAAAATTCGCCACAAATTTTTATTAAAGTCTAATGATCTCACGTAGGGTCCCTTGTACTTTACCTTCAAACATGGTTTTATTTGTATTCAAATTCAAAGACATAGAATCAGCGACAAGATCGAAGGCAGCGCCGGTAACTTTAACAGGAACTTTTGAGAAAATTATTCGTTGGTTGTGACTGTAAAACAAATTTTCGGTTTTCAAACGGTATTTTGAATTTTTCACTACAATGTTTCCGAGAAGCTCCATGTCGTTTGAATCTATGGTTAAAATTCCTTTATTCGCTGTCAGGTAAACTTCGGTTTTATCTTTAAGGTAGAAAGTAACGGACAAATCCCGGAAAATTGCCTGGTTTTTTTTAACCATATAATTTACCGAGGCTGCATCCAGATTCCATTCCTTTATCCCGTTTCTGATTGCCGTTTGATGTGCTTTGCCTATTGAAATATTTGATTTATTCCGTATGCCTGAAACTACATCCCCCTCTTTTTCTGTAATATGTCGATGGTTTACGAAAACAGCCAAAATGACGCCTAATGCAACGAGAATTCCCGAGATCAGAGCCAGTTTTAGCTTTTTGTGATAATGATTCTTTAAAAACGGCATTATAAAAAACGTTCCAGGATGTTTTCCCAGAGCCCTTGAGCTTTCAATATGGCTTCACAGACTTCTCTAACTGCCCCGTTTCCGCCTTTTGCCGATGTTACCATATCGGCATTTTTAAGTACAGCTTTATGAGCATCGGCCACAGCAATGGAAAGTCCCACCTTTTTCATCAATGCAAGGTCAGGGAGATCATCACCCATAAATGCAACCTGTTCTGCTGATACACCGGTCCGGTCTAAAATTAGATCAAGCATGGCGGCCTTATCATCAAGACCGTCAAAAATATGTTCAATCTCCAGATTTTTACAGCGGTTATAAAGAGCGTTTGAGCGTCTGCCGGTTGCGATACACAGGGTGATCCCTGCTTTTATCAGGAGTCTTATGCCGAGTCCGTCCTTTACATTAAAGATCTTGGTTTCCACACCGTTATCATTATAAATAATGCCGCCGTCGGTGAGAACGCCGTCAACGTCAAGAATTAAAAGTTTTATATGTTTTAGCTTATTTAAACTCATGGATTCAGTTTGCAATAGCCTTCCGGATAGCCTTTAGACGGGATAGGAGTTCATGTAGTGAATCGAGCCGTAATGAATTGGGCCCGTCACAAAGCGCCTTGTCCGGATCAGGGTGAACTTCCATAAATATCCCATCCGCTCCTGCAGCAACTGCAGCACAGGCAAGAACCGGTGCGAATTTACGATCCCCTCCGGAACTCGTACCCGCCCCGCCGGGGAACTGGATACTGTGTGTTGCATCAAATATCACCGGCAGGCCCGTATCTTTTACGATCTTTATGCTGCGAAAATCTACCACCAGATTGTTGTATCCGAACATGGTTCCTCTTTCCGTGATCATGACCTGGCGGTTTCCGGTGGAAGTGACTTTTTTGACGACATTTATTATATCCCACGGGGCGAGAAACTGCCCTTTTTTGATATTCAACGGTATGCCGGTTCCAGCGGCTTCAACAATAAAATCGGTCTGTCTGCATAAAAAAGCAGGTATCTGGATCATATCCAATACCCGGGCCGCGTCAGCAATTTCATTTATTCTGTGAACATCCGAAATAATTTGAATATCAAGCTTTTCCTTGATACGTTTTAGAATATTAAGCCCATCCGTTATACCGGGTCCCCTGAAAGAATTTATGGATGTTCGGTTGGCCTTGTCATAAGACGCTTTGAATATAAAGGGGATGTCGAGTTTATGGGTTAGTTCTTTGAGAAATGACGCAATGGCATACGTGGTTTCATAATTTTCTATGACGCATGGACCCGAAATTAAAACCAGAGGAGATCCGTGTCCGATTGAGATGTTACCTGTTTTAACTGTAATATCCATAAATTTATTGTGCCATAACGAGAAATTGATAAAATAAATTTTATCTTGCATACGGTTAAAAGTCAAGAAACGAAAAAAGGAAAAACAGTCCTTGATTACCAATATTTTTGCTGTTAATATTACAGTTTTAAAAAAACAAGAAAGGCGAATTATAACCTGTTGAAAACTAAAAAGAAAAACATAAAATCGCGGCTGATCGTTTTGATTTGTTTTATTGTTATCTTACCGGTTGCCTGGATACTGGTGGTAAGGCTCGAGGGTGAAAAACCGTCTATCACGCTGGAACTTCCATCTCCGTCTTTAGGCAAGACCCAGGAGCTTTCCCTTTCCGTGTCTGATGCAAAGAGCGGGGTTCGAAGGATATGGATCGGACTGATTAAAGACGGCAAGGAGGTTGATTTATTTAAAAAGGATTTGCCGTTTGCAGGCCTTATTCGCGGTGGCATTATACACCAGGAGACATTTAAAATCCTGATTGAGCCGGTGAAAATGGGAATAACCGACGGAAAAGCGATTTTACGTATGGTTGCAAGGGATTATTCATGGAGGGGATGGTTGCAGGGCAACACAACTTACTTAGAGAAGAATGTGATCATAGATACCCATGCACCTGAGGTAGGCATTCTTAGCAGGGCCCACAACGTAAACCAGGGTGGGGCAGGTCTTGTTATCTACAGGGTGTCGGAAACGTGCCCGAAAAGCGGAGTTGTTGTGGGGGAAAACTTTTTTCCGGGATATCCGGGATATTTCAAAGATAATAATATCTTAATGGCTTTTTTTGCTCTTGATTATAAGCAGGGACCGGGCACTAAAATTTTTGTTACTGCAACGGATTTTGCCGGCAACAGCTCCAGGGCCGGGTTTCCTTATTATATTAAAAGAAAGGTTTTTAAAAAGGATTTACTCGAAATCTCCGACAGGTTTCTTAACTGGAAGATGACGGAATTTGATGTTGATATTTCT